>JAEEUO010000242.1 GCA_016286935.1 Bacillota bacterium
CGGTTCCGCGGCGGCTTTCATCGCCTGTTTCTGGTCGCCGGTCTCCGCGTCGTTCGGGAGGACGGGCTGGACGTACGCCTTCACGAGGCCGTCGCCGTTCTGGATGCACGTCTCGACCGCTTCCGCGAGGCGGCTTTCGATCCCCGGCCGGACGACGATCCGGTCCGCGACGATGTCGATCGAGTGCTTGAACGTCTTCTCAAGCGTCACGGTCTCTTCGGAGAGGTTGCGGATCTCGCCGTCGACGCGCACGCGGATGAAGCCCTCCTTCCGGATGCGTTCGAGGACCTTGTCGTGGGTCCCCTTCCGCTCGCGGATCACGGGGGCGAGGAGCGTGAGGCGCGTCCCCTCGGGGAGGGCCGTCAGCTGATCGACGATCTGGTCGACGGACTGGCTCGAGATCTCCCGCCCGCAGACGGGGCAGTGGGGGACGCCGATGCGCGCGTACAGAAGACGGAGGTAGTCGTGGATCTCCGTCACGGTCCCGACGGTCGACCGCGGGTTCTTCGAGGTCGTTTTCTGGTCGATCGAGATCGCGGGGGAGAGGCCGTCGATCTGTTCGACGTCGGGCTTGTCCATCTGGCCGAGGAACTGGCGCGCGTAGGAGGACAGCGATTCCATGTAGCGGCGCTGGCCCTCCGCGTAGATCGTATCAAAAGCCAAAGAGGACTTTCCGGATCCGGAAAGTCCTGTAAAGACAACCAGCCTGTTTCGGGGGATCGTCAGATCCACGTTTCGGAGGTTGTGCTCGTTTGCGCCTTTGATGCGTATCGTTTCGTTCATGAAGCTGAGCCGTTATTTCCCGAGCGTGAGGGTGATCGGTTCTTCCAGCTCGTCGGTCTCGGGAGCCGTCGCGACCGCCGTACCGGAGGAGAACGAAGAACCGGATGAGAAGCTGCCGGACGTGGCGGTCTGGAGCTTCGGGGATTCGGCGGGCGCCGCGTTCGACGAGGAAGACGCGGACGCGCCCTTCCGCACGGAACGGATGTTGCCCTTGCCGATCGAGAGGCCGTCGCGCGCCATCATCTGTTCGAGGACCTGGATGTCGCCGGAGATGTCGATCACGTCCGTTTCATACAGGCGGTCGAGCTGGAGGGCGAACCCGTCGACGAGCGTGTCGAGGATCGAGGAGATGTTCTTCTTCGCGGCCGTCACGTTCTCGCCGTTCGAGGCGGAATCCTCGAACTGGGCGTACGCGGAGAGGAGCTTCAGCGTCGTCGGGAGATAGTAATCCATAAAGGTCGTGACCTGGGATTTCTTTTCGGGGTGGGTCTCGATGAACTTGTAGATCGAGTCGGTCAGCTCTTCGACGCGGTCGATCCGGGCGGAGACGTCGGGGTCGGCGATGTCGTCGTTCAGGCGGCGGATCTCGGCGATGACCGAGGCATGGTCGCTGATGTTGACGGCCTCCTTGACGACGGGGCCTTTCTTGACGCGGGAGTTTTCGTGGATCTGGGCGACGTCGCTCGAGCGGTAGAAGACGCCGCGGGTCGAATCGATGTAGGCGGCCGTGCCGAAGTAGCCGTCGTCGATCAGGGCCTGGAGATCCTTCTCGGCCTTCTCGACCGTGACGGGCATCGCGCGGGCGATCTCCTCAAGCGCCATCCACTCGCGCTTTCCGATCACGGCGGCATAGCGGCGGTTCATCTTCATGCGCTTTCTCTTGCGGAAGCCGTTGAAGAGGCCGACGAGGCCGGCGCCGCTGAAGAGGCCGGCGGTGATGAACTCCTCGGTCCAGTACGCGTCCGAGAAGAGGATAATGCCGATGAAGAGGGCGAATGCGCCGGCGATGAGCCAGAGGATGCTCGCGACGCGCTGTTTCTTGCCCGCGTCGGCCAGAACGGACGAGGTGTAAGTATTCGAAGCGGTGGTCTTCGAAGAGGAGGTCTTTTTGGAAGAGGTCGTGGAAGAGGTCTTCTGGGCCTGGGCGCTGTACGAACCCGTCTGGTTGGTCTTCGCGGACGAAGAGGACGTCTTCGCGGCGGTCTGCGTCGAAGATTTATAGGATTGAGTCGTCGAGGAGCGGACGAATTCCTGCTGGGCGCGGGTATGGGCCTGGTTCTGGGCGGCGTTCTTCTCGCGGCTGGATTTGATGGCGTAGTAAACGAGAAGGCCGATTCCGAGGGGGATGATCAGGCTGAACAATTCCTCGGAGAACATGCCGAGGAAGATGAAGATCCAAAACCACGGAATGTTGCGTTTGGGACGGGTGTTCATGGGTTGCTCCTTTGAAATCGCGGAACGGATCAGGCGGCCGCGAAGTGCGCCATAGTAAGCTTCTGTAACTAAATCAGCATAGCATGGAAACGCGCGGAATACAAGGGGTGGACGGGGCGTATTTTAAGGAAGGGACGCACGCCGCAATTGACAATTATTTGCTGTAAAGGTATAATAATGAAGCCGGTCGGGGGACGGCAGAGCAGGGAAAGGAGAATCCATGCGCAGGATCGGGATCCTGTCCGCCTCAAGCGGAGCGGGCAGCCGTTTCTTTGCGGCGAATTTCGCCTGTTTTCTCGCGGAGGAGGGACGGCGGCCGGCCGTTCTGGAACTCGCGGAGCCGGGGCTCTACGACGCCCTCGGGATGGACAAGCGGTTTGCCGGACGGTCGTTTTTTTCCCAGGGAGGGCCGCCGAATCCGGCGGTCGGCGTG
>JAEEUO010000243.1 GCA_016286935.1 Bacillota bacterium
GGACCGCTCAGCTGGCTGCCGTATTTCCTGTTCGCGTTTTACGTGATAGTGTTCGTCGTTTACAACTTCCTGTATTTCCGCCGCTCCGCGCCCGCCGACCTGTGGGTCCTGGCCGTCATCTTCCTGCTGCCGGTCGCCGGCGTTCTGCTCTACGTCGTTACGGACTCCAGGCGTGACTACAACGCCATCTTCATCTCCGCGATGGTCCTCTACTACATGTACGTCTACATCCACATGTCGAAGATCGACCCGCTGACGTCGCTCCTGAACCGCCAGGGCTACTACAAGGCGATCCAGACGAACCGCTCGATCACCGGCGTTGTCTCCGTGGACATGAACGATCTGAAGGTGCTGAACGACACGTTCGGCCACGAAGCGGGCGACAAGGCGCTCCGGGCGGTGTCGGACGTCATGCGCGACTACTGCGGGCGCGGCGGAACGGTCTACCGCGTCGGCGGCGACGAGTTCATGATCTTCTACAACGCGACCGGGGAAGAGGAGATCCGGGCGGCCATCGAAACGATGCGCGCGAAGATGGCGGAGACGACCTATATGTGCGCGTTCGGATATTCGATGACGCGGCCGGACGCGACGATCGAGGACACGATCCGCGAATCCGACGAGAAGATGTATGCCGACAAGGCGCGGATGAAGACCGGAAGAAAGTAGCGAACCGAAGGACGGAGCCATGGACAGAACAGACAAACGGTATCGGACGTATATCCGGATCCTCGAGGAGGAACTCCTGCCCGCGATGGGCTGTACGGAGCCGATCGCGCTCGCGTACGCCGCCGCGAAAGCGCGGGAGGTGCTCGGCTGTCTGCCGGAGCGCGTCGAGATCGGCGCGAGCGGAAGCATCATCAAAAACGTCAAGAGCGTGATCGTCCCGAATACGGGCAAGCTCAAGGGCATGGAGGCCGCGGCGGCCGTCGGCATCATCGCGGGCGTCGCGGACCGCGAACTCGAGGTCATCTCCGCCGTTACGGACGAGGCGCGCGCCGAGCTGGCCCGCTACCTCGACACGGTCGCGATCACGGTGAAGCACATCGATACAGGCCACGTCTTCGACCTCGTCGTGACGACGTTCGCGGACGGCCATTCCTCGTCCGTGCGGATCACCGACTACCACACGAACATCGTCCGGATCGAAAAGGACGGCGCGGTCCTGTTCGACAGGCCGCTCGAGGAGGCGGAAGCGGACCCGGAGGACCGCGCGGACCGGAGCCTTCTGAACATGGAGGACATCTGGGACTTCGCGATGACCGTCGATCCGGCGGACGTCGCGGAGCTTCTTGACCGCCAGATCCGCTACAACACGGCGATCGCCGAGGAGGGGCTCGTCGGCGATTACGGCGCGAACATCGGCCGCGTCCGCCTCGCGACGTACGGAAACGACGTTAAGAACCGTGCCTCCGCGAAGGCGGCCGCCGGTTCCGACGCGCGGATGGGCGGCTGCGAGCTGCCGGTCATCATCAACTCCGGCAGCGGCAACCAGGGCATCACCTGCTCCGTTCCGGTCGTCGAATACGCGAACGAGCTCGGCAGGGACCGCGACGATCTGTACCGCGCGCTCGTCCTGTCGAACCTCGTCTCGATCCACGAAAAGACCGGGATCGGAACGCTCTCCGCGTACTGCGGCGCCGTCAGCGCGGCCGCGGGAGCCGGCGCGGGGATCTCGTATCTTCTCGGCGGCGGCTACGAGGCGGCGATCCACACCGTCGTCAACTGCCTCGCGATCGTCTCCGGGATCGTCTGCGACGGCGCGAAGCCGTCCTGCGCGGCGAAGATCGCGTCCTCGGTCGACGCGGCGATCCTCGGCTACCATATGTACGTCAACGGCCAGGAATTCAAGGGCGGAGACGGCATCGTGATGAAGGGCATCGAAGCGACGATCCGCTCGATCGGACGCCTCGGCCGCGACGGCATGAAAGAAACGAACGAGGAGATCATCCGCCTGATGATCGGAGAATAGCCATGGAAACGAAGAAAAAGGGGAATTACTGGACCGCCTATTACGACGAGGAAACGGGCCGCTATTTCGCGCGCATCATGTACATCAGCCGCGAAGGCCTCGAACAATACGACTACGAGATCGACCGCGACGTCTACAGCCGCCTCGGCACGTTCGCGGACGACACGGACAACGAGCGCCTGATCCGCGAGGCGAAGATGACGTATTCGCACGAAAACACGATGTACGGAACGCTCGGAGACGAGAGGACCGTCTGGGACGGGGAAGCCCACGAGGCGATGGAGGAGACCGTCGCGAAGACGGAGAAAACGGCGAAGAAGGCCGCGCAAAAGACCGAAAAAAAGGGCGGAAAAACGAAGAAGGCCGCCAAAGCGAAAAAGAAATAAACGGAACGCCGCTGCGGAGACCGCGAACGATCGGACCGTCCGTTCCCCGGACGGTTTTTTCTTGACAGACAGGCCGGTTCATGGTATATTCTTTTCGTATGGTAACCCATATTTATAAATATGGGTAGAAATGGGAAGGAGAACCGATGAAACGACCGATTCTTTTTTATTTTTCCGTGATACTGGCATCGCTGTTTCTGCTCGCGGGCTGCCAACACAGCCACCAATATTACGAGACAGTCATTACGCCCGCCACCTGTACGACCGAAGGCGAAATG
>JAEEUO010000244.1 GCA_016286935.1 Bacillota bacterium
CCCTCCGGGGTATCCTCGAGCCAGACGGTGAAGACGACGCGGTCGTCCCGCGCGGGCCGGACGTCCTCCGCGACGTAATCCCAGTCGTAGGTGTGTTTCTTGTTCATCAGTTCCGCGAAATCCGTCGGATCGTCGACCGAGAAGCCTCCCGGCACACGCTCCTCGAGCGCCGCCGTCAGCCGGTCGGCGTCCTTCCGTTCCGCGTACAGTTTTAATTCGATGTAATCCATGGTCCCATTATACCACAAAGCCCGCCCGTTTTCCGCGCTTTTTCCGTCTTGGATTTTGACGCGAAGAATGATAGAGTAACAGGTAGAATACACACCCTTTCCGACGCCCGCGAGGAGGCGGGCCTCTATGGATTTTGAACTCACAAAAGAACAGAAACTGCTCCGGAAGATGGTCCGCTCGTTCGCCGAGAACGAGGTCGCGCCGCTTGCGGAGGAGATCGACCGCACCGGCCGCTTCCCGGCCGAAACGATCGCGAAGATGACGGAACTCGGCCTGATGGGCCTGAACGTTCCGAAGGAATACGGCGGCCAGGGCCTTCCCGACACGTGCAAGATCATCGTCGTGTCGGAGCTCGCCAAGGCGTGCGCGTCGACCGCGGAGGCCTTCGCCGTCCAGATGCTCGTCAACTTCATCATCAAGAAATTCGGCTCCGAGGAACAGAAGCGCGAGTTCCTGCCGCGCGCCTGCAAAGGCGAGCTCGGCGTGTTCGCCCTGTCCGAGCCGAGCGCCGGATCCGATCCGAGCTCGATCCGCATGACGGCCGAGGAGGACGGCGATTCGTACGTCCTGAACGGCCAGAAGACGTTCATCAGCAACCTCAGCGAGACCGAGGGCGACTTCATCGTCGTCGTCGCCGTGACCGACCCCGAAAAGCGCCAGCACGGCGGGATGACCGCCTTCCTGATCGACCGCAAAACGCCCGGCGTCTCCGTCGGAACGATTGAGGACAAGATGGGCATCCGCGCGGCCTGCGTTTCCGAGCTTCTCCTGAACGACTGCCGCGTCCCGAGATCGTGCGTGCTCGGCAGCGTCGGCGAGGGCTTCAAGGTCGCGATGGGCGGACTCGACAGCGGACGCGTCGGCATCGCCGCCCAGTCGTGCGGCATCGCTGAGGCCGCCTTGAAAGAGGCTTTGAAAAACGCCGTGACCCGCGTCCAGTTCGGCAAAAGGATCGCCGACCAGCAGGGCATCCAGTTCTATCTGGCCGATATGGCGACGCGCGTCGAGACGGCGTATCTGATGACCTACAAGGCCGCCGCCCTCCTCTCCGAGGGAAAGCGCGCCGGCAAATACTCGTCGATGGCGAAATACTACGCCTCGGAAACGGCGAACTATGTCGCCCAGAAGGCCGTCCAGATCTACGGCGGCTACGGCTACGTCCGCGGCACGGCGATCGAGCGCATCTTCCGCGACGCGCGCGTCCTCACGCTCTACGAGGGCACGTCCGAGATCCAGAAGATCGTCATCGCCCGCGAGATCATCAGGGAAGCGGAAGGAGGTTTCGTCGAATGAACGTTTTCGTCTGCGCAAAGCAGGTCCCCGACACCTCCTCGAACGTCCGCCTTCTGCCCGACGGCACGCTCGACCGCTCCCGCATGCGGACCGTGACGAATCCCGACGACCTCGCCGCGACGGAAGCGGCCCTCCGCCTGAAGGAGCGCTTCGGCGGAACGGTCACCGTCGTCACGATGGGTCCGCCGCAATCCGAAGAGATGCTGCGCGAGCTCCTCGCGACGGGCGCCGACCGCGCGATCCTCGTGACCGGCCGCTCCCTCGCGGGCTCCGATACGTACGTCACGGCGCGCGTCCTCGCCGCCGCGATCCGGAAGGCCGGCTTCGGTCCCGCGGACGTCGTCCTCTGCGGCCAGCAGTCGATCGACGGCGACACCGCCCAGGTCGGGCCCGAGCTCGCCGTCCGCCTCGGCATTCCCCAGATCACCAACGCCGCCGCGATCGAAGCGGACGCGGAAGGCCTTACGGTCAAAAGCCTCACGGACGACGGATACCGCCTCGTCCGCGCAGAGGTCCCGTGCGTGATCTGCTGCCGGAAGGAACTCAACAAACCGCGTTATATGAACGTTTCCGGCATCTTCTCGTGCTACGGGAAGCCGCTCGAGGTTCTCGGCCTCGCGGACCTCGATGCCGATCCGGAACTTACCGAACAAACCGTCGGCCCCGCCGGTTCCCCGACGGCGTGCCTCGTCACGTTCGCCGAAAAGCCGAAGAAGCGCGGAACGGTCTTCGAGGGTTCCGAGCGCAAAGCGGCCGAAACGATCGCCGCCGCGCTCCGCGACGAACGGATCCTCCCCGCGGCGAAAGGAGGTGCGCGATGAACGGTTCCAAATGCGTACTCGTCCTCGCGGAGCTCCGGGACGGCGCGTTTCTCCCCTGCTCGTTTGAACTCGTCTCCGAGGGCCGCCGCCTCGCCGATTCACTCGGCTGCGCGCTGACCGCCCTCGCCGTCGGTCCTCTCGCGGAACACGCCGCGCGGGAGCTCGGCGGATACGGAGCGGACGAGATCGTCCTCGCCGACGATCCTCTTTTGAAAGACTATACGGCCGAGCCGTACGCGAAGGTCGTGACGGACGTCATCCGCGCCCGCGCTCCCGA
>JAEEUO010000245.1 GCA_016286935.1 Bacillota bacterium
CATCAGCAGATACAGCCCTTCGCCGCCGTCCTTCGCCGCGGCCGAGCTCACGATCGCGAGGTCGGCCTTATAGGTCAGGACGCGATCGATATTGTCCGCCGCGCCGTCCGTCGTCACGGCCGTCGCGCCGTAACCGCCGTCCTTCAGGATCGATACGATCGCGTTCGCGAGAGCGGCTTCTTCGCTCCCCTCGGGACCTCCGGCGACCCGGAGACCGTAGAGGCCTCTGTTCAGTTTTTTCGCTTCATTCGCGTAGTTTCGGCCGCATCCCGCAAGGCATGTCAGCGCGAGCGCGAGGCACAGCGCGAACAAGAGGATCCGGGTCGTTTTACGGTTCATATCAGAAATCCCTTTCTGCTCATTCGTACAGCATATTTTAGCATACGAAAGGGATCGTTTCAACGGATATTTCGCGTTTTTACCGTTTTTCGACGATGAGGCCCCTGTCCTTGTAGATCGAATCCGGAGGGATCACGCCGCGCACGGAGGACGTCGGATAGATGTTCGTACGGGGGCCGATGACCGTGCCGGGATTGAGCACGGAGTTGCAGCCGACCTCGACGTAATCGCCGAGCATCGCGCCGACCTTTTTCCGTTCGGTCCGGTATTCGTTCTCGCCGTCCTTGATCACGACGAGCTTCCGGTCGCTCTTCACGTTCGACGTGATCGAGCCCGCGCCCATATGGGCGTGGAAGCCGAGGACCGAGTCGCCGACGTAGTTGTAGTGGGGCGTCTCGACCTTGTCGAACAGGACGACGTTCTTCAGTTCGCAGGAGTTGCCGACGACGGTGCCCTTGCCGACGATGGCGTTTCCGCGGATGAAGGCGGCCTGGCGGAGCTCGGCGTTGTGGTCGATGATGGCGGGGCCTTTGATGTAGGCCGTCGGATAGATCGTCGCGTCCTTTGCGACCCACACGTTTTCGACCGGAACGCCGTTGATCTCCTTCGGGCAGTCGTATTCGTCCGCGGGGAGCGTCGGGCCGAGCTTCAGGATAAAGTCGCCGATCTCCGCGAGGACTTCCCACGGATACGTCTTTCCTTCGAACAGTTCCGCCGCGATCGTGTTCTCAAGCGTGAACAGCTTGCTGATCTTTACAGTCGTCTTCATCACTTTCTCACCTTCGTCACATAGCCCTTCTTCGACATCACCGCGATGACCTCGTCGACCTTCTCTTCGCAGAGTTTCTGGGTCGGCGCCTCGACCATGACGCGCAGGACCGGCTCCGTTCCGCTCGCGCGGACGAGGATGCGGCCTTCGTCGCCGAGGCTTTCGGAGACGGCCGTCTGGGCCTTCTGGACGTCCTCGTCGGCGAGCGTCTGCTCCTTGTCGGTGACCTCGACGTTCTTGAGGACCTGGGGATACATCGTCCATTCGGAGTTCAGGTCGGAGAGCGTCTTGCCGCTGTCCTTCATGACCTTCAGCACGCGGACCGCGGTCAGCATGCCGTCGCCGGTCGTCGCGTAGTCGGTGAAGATCGTGTGGCCGGACTGTTCGCCGCCGATCTCGTGGCCGAACGATTTCATGTTTTCGTAGACGTACTTGTCGCCGACCTTCGTCTTTTCATAGCCGATGCCGATCTTGTCGAGCGCCTTGTAGAGGCCGAAGTTCGACATGACGGTCGTGACGACGCGGTTGGATTTGAGTTTGCCGTGGGCCTTCATCCACTTCGCGCAGATGTAGAGGACCATATCGCCGTTGACGACGTTGCCCTTCTCGTCGACCGCGAGGCAGCGGTCCGCGTCGCCGTCGAACGCGAAGCCGACGTCGAGGCGGCGCTCCTTCACAAGGGACTGGAGGCTCTCGATGTGGGTCGAGCCGCAGCCGACGTTGATGTTCGTGCCGTTCGGGGCGTTGTGGATCACGGTGACGTCGCAGCCGATGCCCTTGAAGACGCGCTCGGCCAGCTTCCACGTCGCGCCGTTCGCGCAGTCGAGGCCGACTTTAAAGCCGCGGTACGGGCCGTCGGAGGAGGAGATGATGTGGCCGCAGTAGAGGTCCTGGGCCTCGGTGTAGTCGAACACGCGGCCGAGGTCGTTGCCGCTCGCGAGCGGAATGGAGTCGGGATCGCCGTCGATGTATTCCTCGATCCTGTCGATCACGTCCTCTTCCATCTTCTCGCCGTCGGCGTTGACGATCTTGATGCCGTTGTCCTGGTAGGGGTTGTGGGACGCGGAGATCATGATGCCGCAGTCGAAGTCGCCCGTCCGGGTGATGTACGAGACGCCGGGCGTCGTGATGACGTGGAGGATGTAGACGTCCGCGCCGCTCGCGGTCATACCGGCGACAAGGCCGTATTCGAGCGTGTAGCACGAAAGGCGGGTGTCCTTGCCGATCGCGATGCGGCACTTGCCGTCGTCCTGTTTGAAGTAGTAGCCGAGGAAACGGCCGATCTTATACGCGTGTTCCGCGGTCAGGTCGACGCCCGCTTCGCCGCGGAAGCCGTCGGTTCCGAAATATTTTCCCATTTTTCTGTCCTTTCGTTATTTGGTGAGGTTCGCCGCCGCTTCGTAATCCATATAGATCGTCACGGACGGGTGGAGCTGGAGGACTGAGGCCGGAACGTGTTCGATGACGGGGCCTTCGAGGACCTCTTTCATGATCGGCGCCTTCTTCGGA
>JAEEUO010000246.1 GCA_016286935.1 Bacillota bacterium
CGGACGCGGACATCCGCGCCGCCGGCCGTCCTTATTCTTCTTCGTCGTCGAGCGCGCCGCTGAGCAGGCCCTTTCTCTTTTTCTTCGCCTTCTGTTCCTTCTGTTCGACGCGCTCCTGCTTGACGTCCTTCACGGATTCGCTGAGCTCGGCGAGCAGCTCTTTGAGTTCCTCCTCAGGCGACTTCTGCGGAGCCGCTTCCGGGGCCTTGCCCGTATCGCGCGCGCCCGAGCCGCCGCGGTCGGATTCCTTCCGCGCCGCCGGCGACCAGCCTTCGCGCGCGTCCTTCCGCGCCTGCTCGACGTCCGCGGGCGTGATCAGCATCAGCTGTTCGCGCGTGAGCTTCGGCAGCTTCTTCGGCTCTTCCTTCTTCGGTTCGGCCGGTTCGGCCTTCGCCTCCGCGCCCTCCGGTCTCGTCTCGGCTCCTTCCGCCTTCTTCTCTTCCTCTTCCTTCTTCTTCGCCGCGCCGGATACTTCGTCGTACGCCGCGAGCCCGCCGGCCTCCTCCGCGAGGCGGTTCGCCTGGCAGACGAGGATGTGCTCGAAGATGTTGCGGACGCCGCGGCCGTTGCCGAACGAGATCGAGTTCGTGTTCGATTCGTCGATGAATTCGCGGACGGCCTCCTTCGTTCCCTCGGCGAGCTCGTAATAGCCCTTCTTCGCGAAGAGCTCGAAGATCGCGACCATCTCGTCGAGCGTGTAGTCGTCGAAGTGGAGGTAGCGGTTGAAGCGGCTCTCGAGGCCGGGGTTCGAGTGGACGAAATCGTCCATCAGCTTGTCGTAGCCCGCGACGATGACGACGAGGTCCTCGCGGTTGTCCTCCATCGCCTTCAGGATCGTGTCGATCGCCTCCTGGCCGAAGTCGTTCTCGGACTTGTTGGAAAGCGCGTACGCTTCGTCGATGAAGAGAAGCCCGCCCTTCGCGCGTTCGATGACCTCCGCCGTCTTGATCGCCGTCTGGCCGACGTAGCCCGCGACGAGGCCCGCGCGGTCGACCTCGACGAGATGGCCCTTCGAGAGGATGCCGAGGGAGTGGTAGACGCGCGCCATGATCCGGGCGACGGTCGATTTGCCGGTGCCGGGGTTGCCGCTGAAGACCATGTGGAGCGAGAGGTCGGTCACCGGAAGGCCGGCTTCCTTCCGCATGTTGTGGACCATGACCATGCTGATCAGGTTGTTGACCTCGCGCTTGATGCCGCGGAGGCCGACGTAGGCGTCGAGCTCGGCCTTGATCTTCTCGATCGGTTCGGGCGGCTCGACCTCCTCCGCGGGCGCGGCGTCGGCCGTCTCGGCGCCCTTCTTGTTCGCGGCGCCCTGGCCGGCGGGGACGTTGCCCTTTTCGTCGGGTTTGCCCTTGCCCGTCTTCTGCTCCGGTTTCTCCGTCTTCGCCTTCTTCGCGGGATCGACGTAGAACGGCGATTCGGGATCGAGCGTCGTGCGGCCGAAGATGTCGCTCGACATGTTCTTCAGGCTGTGTTCGGTCATCGAGCGGATGACTTCGAGTTGTTGAAGGATGATTTCGTCTTTTTTGTCCATGGGTTTATCTCCTGAAAAGCGTTGCTTTGGATTACCGGAGGGAGGGCTTTAGAGGCCGTTGATGATCGTGCGGCACCACTTGCGCGTCTTGAAGCGGCGGCGGGCGGCGAAGAACTTGACGAGCTGGCCGGCCATGTTCATCGCGACGACGAAGTAGACGGGAAGGTCGAACACGAAGATGCCGAGCCAGACGAGCGGGATCGAGATGACCCACAGGCAGCCGACCTCGATGATCGCCGCGGCCTTCGTATCGCCGCCGCACCGGAGCGCGCCGACGATGATCAGGGCGCCCGCGAGCTCGATCGTCATGAAGGCGGCCTGGACGTAGAGGATGCGCGTCGTGTCGGTGATGCCTTCGGGCGTCATGTTGTAGAGGCGGACGATGAACGGCGCCGCGACGAACATCAGCGTGCTCATCACGAGGCCGACGAACGTGCCGATGCGGTTGAGCTTCTTCGCGAGCTCGTACGCCGTCTCCGTATCGCCCTCGCCGAGCTTCTGGCCGACGAGGATCATGACCGCGTCCGCCATCGAGAAGCAGATCATGATGAACATGCCCTCGATCGTGTTCGCCGCGAGGAACGAGCTGTAGGCGACGACGGTCATCCGGCCGAACATCGCGGAGATCATCGACTGGCCGACCGACCACAAAGTCTCGTTCGCCATGACGGGCAGGCCGGTCGAGAAGATGCGCTTCACGAGCTCCTTTCCGTAGCCGAAGAATTCGCGGACCGGGCCGGCGATGACGTTCTTCCGGCCGAAGACGATGATGAACGTGAGGGTGATCTCGATGCAGCGCGCGATCAGCGTCGCCGTCGCGGCGCCCCGGACGCCGAGCGCCGGCAGGCCGAGCTTGCCGAAGATCAGCAGGTAGTTCAGGATCGTGTTCGTGCTGAAGGTGACGATGCTGATGTAGAGCGGGAGGCGGGTCTGCTGGGTCGAGCGGAGGCCCGATGAGAGCGTCATCGACAGCGGAAAGAGGATGAACGTCGGCGCGATGACGCGGAGATACCCGACGCCGCCCTCAATCGCTTCGGGGATGTCGCTGAAGAGGCCGACCAGCGTATA
>JAEEUO010000247.1 GCA_016286935.1 Bacillota bacterium
GGATCGACCTCCGCTTCCGCGAGAGCGAATTCGTCTCGATCCTCGGCCCGTCGGGCTGCGGAAAGACGACGATGCTCAACATCATCGGCGGACTCGACCGCTACACGACCGGCGACCTCGTCATCAACGGCAGATCGACGAAGCAGTACAAGGCGAAGGACTGGGATACGTACCGCAACCACTCCGTCGGCTTCGTCTTCCAGACGTATAACCTGATCCCCCACCAGACGGTGCTGGCGAACGTCGAGCTGGCGCTGACGCTTTCGGGCGTCTCGAAACGGGCGCGGCGCAAACGCGCGATCGAGGCGCTGAAGCTCGTCGGCCTCGGCGACCAGCTCCGCAAGCGGCCGGCGGAGATGTCCGGCGGCCAGATGCAGCGCGTCGCGATCGCGCGCGCGATCATCAACAACCCCGACATCATCCTCGCGGACGAGCCGACCGGCGCGCTCGACACCGAAACGAGCGTCCAGATCATGGAGATCCTCAAGGAGATCTCCCGCTACAAGCTCGTCATCATGGTCACCCACAACCCCGACCTCGCGAACGCGTACTCGACGCGCATCGTCCGCATGCTCGACGGCCGCATCACGTCCGATTCGATGCCGCTGACCGATGAGGAGATCGCGGAGGAGGCCGGGAAGGAAACGGCCAGGCGCGAGCTCGAGGCGAAGAAGAAACACCCGAAGATGACGTTCGCGACGTCGTTCGGCCTGTCGCTCCGAAACCTGATCACGAAAAAGGGGCGGACGACGCTGACGGCCTTCGCGGGCTCGATCGGCATCATCGGCATCGCGCTGATCTTCGCCGTTTCCCACGGCATGACGACGTACATCAACTACGTCCAGGAGGAGACGCTGTCGTCGTACCCGCTCGGGCTCGAGTCGCGGAACATCGAGCTCGGATCGATGATCGAGACGTTCATGGGCCTCGCGGAATCGTCGGGCGAACACGACAACGACGCCGTCTACCAGGCGAACATGCTCGAGAGCCTCGTCAACGCGCTCTCGAACCTCGAAGCGACCGAGAACGACCTCGGCGCCTTCAAGGAATACCTGACGAAGCGTCTCTCGAGCGGCGCGGAGGAGGACGCGAAGCTGAACGAGGCGATCAACGGCATCCAGTACGGCTACGCGATCTCCCCGATCGTCTACACCGAAAACGTCGACGGAACGATCCTCCGCTCCGACCTCGAGGAACTGATGGCCGACATCATGACCGACTACTACGGCATGAACGCGGGCTCGATGATGAACCAGATGGTCGAGATGAACCCGATCCTGACGATGATGAACTCGAGCGCGTCGTCGTTCTCCGCGACGCTCTGGCAGCAGATGCTTCCGGGCAAGGACGGGGAGCCCGTCAACGACCTGATCAAGACCCAGTACGATCTCGTCTACGGCGAATGGCCGGACGCGTACGATGAAGTCGTTCTGATCCTCGATTCGAACAACGAGCTCCGCGACCTGTCGCTCTACGCGCTCGGCCTGCTCCCGAAGGAGGAGATCGACGCGATCCTCGAGGCCTCGAAGAACAAGACCGAGGTCACGATCGACCGGAAGTCGTGGACGTACAAGGAGATCTGCGACCGGACGTACCGCGTCGTCGTCCCCTCGGACTGCTACGTGTACGACGAGGCGACCGGGACGTATACGGACCTCCGCGAGACCGATTCGGGCCTGCGCTACCTCTACGTGAACGGCATCCCCCTCAAAGTCAGCGGCATCATCCGCCCGAACGAGGACGCGATCACGGGCATGCTCAGCGGCGCGGTCGGCTTTACGTACCTTCTGACGGAGCACATCATCGAAGCGGCGGACGGCACCGACGCGGTCGCCGCCCAGGAAGCCGATAAGACCGTCGACATCTTCACCGGCCTCCCGTTCAAGGAGAACACGACGAAGATGACCGACGCGGAGAAGGAGGAATACTTCCGCGACTATCTCGACGCGCGCTCCGAGCGCGATCTCGCGGAGACGTACGTGAAGATCGCCTCGATCCCGTCCGACGAGTTCCTTAAGGAGACCGTCGACGGGATGATGGAGGGCGTCACGCGCGAGGCGATCGAGGAGATGATGCTGAACGCGATGAAGGAGGAGACGGCCGTCGACGAAAAGTCGCTGCGCGATTACTTCGCGGCGATGAGCGACGACGATCTGATGACGCTCTACCGGGCCGCGATCGAACAGCAGGTCCGGCTGCGGTTCGCGGAATCCGTCCGCGCCCGGCTCTCGCAGATGACGTCGGCCCAGCTCGCCGGCGCGCTCCGCGCGGCGCTGCCGAACTACACGACCGAACAGTGCGCGAAGTACTACGACGCGGTCCTCGATTTCTCGACCTCCTCGTATGAGGACAACATGAAAAAGCTCGGCGCGCTCGATCTCGAAAAGCCCGCCTCGATCAACATCTACGCCTCGACGTTCGAAAACAAGGACATCATCGAGGACGTCATCAAGGAATACAACCGATCCGTCGACGAGGTGCACCGCATCTCCTACACCGACTACGTCGGGCTGATGATGAGCTCGATCACGACGATCATCAACGCGATCACGTACGTCCTGATCGGCTTCGTCGCGATCTCGCTCATCGTGTCGT
>JAEEUO010000248.1 GCA_016286935.1 Bacillota bacterium
CTTCGTCCGGAAACGGCTGAATTTCAAGGGAAAAACAAGTTGACCGTAAAAAGGTTATGTTGAAAATGAGCATAAACCGGCGCCCGGGAGGGCGCCGGTCTTCTTTTCCGTTCCGGCGGCTTTACCACATGCGGTAAAGCTGGAAGAAGCTGATCTGTGTGTCGAAGACGATCGGAACGTCCTTCGAGAGGACGGTGCCGTCGGCGTAGACCGAGGTGAACGTCACGACGAACGGCTCCGGACCGTTGCGTCCGAACGCGTCGATCCACGATTCGTCCCATAGCTCCGTCCGGTAGAGCGGCACGCCGTTCGCGTCCGTCCCGCCCGTCGGCGAGAGCGTTCCCTTCGCGGAGCCGGACGGCCGGACGGCCGTTCCGTTCGCGCGCTTCAGCTCGGCTGTGACGGAGCGGGCGTCGCCCTCGACGGCGGCGACGCAGACGAGCCGCTCACCCGCCCAGAAGACGTTTTCGGCGCGCGCCCGGTCCGGATACCGCTCGTTCCAGAGCAGCCGGTTCCGCTCCCATTCGTCGGTGTGGTGGACGCCCGGCCCGAGGTCCTTCGGGATCACAGGCCGTTCGTTTCCGTCCGTCACGTAGATCAGGAGGCGCAAAACGTTGCTTTCGAGATCGTACGCGGGGTCGCCCGTGTCGTCGACTTGCCAGTGTTCGAGGAGATAGCGGCCCGCGCGGGAGAACGACGCGAGAGGGGCCGCGTATTCGCGCGTCCAGGCACCGTTCCGCCCGGACGGATCCGTGTACGTGTAGCGCCAGCGGCTCTCCTTCGAGGGATCGCTCTCCGGATCGGTGTAGGCGACGGTGTACTCGGCCGTCTCGCCGGCGCGGAGCGTCAGCCACGGCGACGCGGGATCGTCCGGAATGCGCTCGATCAGCCCCGCGTCGACGGCGAGCGCAAGGAGCGTTCCGGCGTCCGCCTTGTCGGCGGTGAGAACGAGGTTCTGATCGCCGTCCGTCCGCAGGTTGCGCGCCTCGATCATACGGATGATCCGGTCCTCCGTCCGCGGCTCCGCGAGGATGCGCGTCGCGGTGAAGGCGTCCCGGGAGGCGGTGTTGCTGTCGGAGCGGGCGAAGAGATACGCGTCGCTCCGCCCGCCGAGTTCGACGATCGCGTCGAGCCCGAGCGAATCGAGGCTTTCCCTCCGCGAGGAGCGGGTGCGGAAGTTGCTGACGATCAGCGCGGCCTCCTCGGAATAGCCGCCGTAGCCGAGGCCGTACACGTACGAACGGTACGCGCCGAACGCTTCGAAGACGCGCCCGTTCCGCTCGACCGAGAAGATCGCGTTGTTCGTGTGGAGGTAGAGGCGGAAGGGGTCCGTCGCGTAATAGCTGACGGAGCGCCCCGTCGAGACGTCGTACACGTAGCGCGCGAATTCGCCCATCTCGCCTTCGCCGAAATAGTTCGAGTAGTAAGCGGTCCGCCCGTCGGACACGTAGCGGCAGACGCCGTCTTCGTCCCGCGCCGCCGCGCAGGCGGACGGCCGGGAGGCGACGCCGACGCGGCAGATCTCCGTTCCGCCGCGGGTGAAGACGGCCATCTTCGCGAGGCCGCTTGAGTGGAGGACCGCCGTTCCTTCCGTATCGAAAGCGATGACGGTCCAGTCGCCGCGGGCGGACGTGAGGGCGGTCCGCGCGACCGTTCCGGTCTTCGGGTCGAACGCGGTGCGGACGACCGTGCCGGAGCGGTCTTCGAACGCGACGAAGAGGCCGCGGTCAAGGAAGGCAGCCGTTCCGATCCCGCCGGACGCGCCGCTGACCGTGTCGTTCACTCCCGCGCTGCCCTGTCCGGCGAGCGGAAGGAACGTTCCGCGCTCGATGAGCGAGACGCCGCCCGTCCGCGCGTCGATCTCCCAGAGGCCGTCGGCGCGGTAGAACCAGATCGTGTCGCCGTCCGAATACACGCCGCCGCCGATGTTCGTGTCGAGAACGGTCAGATACGAACCGGTCCGCGCGTCGAGGACGAGCGTCTTGCCCGTTCCGGAGCGGAGGAACACGTACCGTCCGGCGAGGTCGGTGACGATCCGGGAATTCGCGGAGTGCCACGAGCCGTCCGGAACGACCTTCATCACGGTATCGGTCAGCGTGTACGCCCATTCAGGCGCGCCGGTCGCGGCCGCGTAGGCGCGGATCGTGTAGGGCGCCGCGGGCTTGTCGCCGAGGCAGGTCCCCGCGAACGTTCCCGTCACCGTGTACAGGCGCATCTCGTCGACCGCCGCCGCGAAGCTCAGGAACGTCCAGGCGCCTTCGTAGCCGTACTCGTTTTCGATGACGTTCTTCACGAGGCGGAGGGGCTTGTCGGGATCGATCGCTTCGGAGGAGGCGGGAAGCGGCGACATCGTCCGGACGGAGAGGACCGGAGAGAGTCCGCCGGCGCGGAGTGCCGCTTCGAGCGTCGGGAACGACGACTCAAGGGCGGCGCGTTCCTCCTCCGAGCGGGCAAGGAACAGGAAATTGGCGCGCGGCCTGGCGGATGTGACCGAAACGGAAACGCGCGGCGCGAGGTTCCGGACCTCGCTCGCCGCGACGGCCTCTCCGGTCAGGACGTCCGCGGGCGTCACGAACTCGGGAAGCGTCTCCT
>JAEEUO010000249.1 GCA_016286935.1 Bacillota bacterium
ATGGCCGAGCTCTACGCGTGGCTGCGTGACGCCTGCGCGGGGAGGGCGGACGGAAGCGCGGAGGAGGGACGCGGGCTCGGCGAGAAGCAGCGCGTCGCGTTCGACGCGTACGGGACCGAAGCGGTCGTGAACCCGGTCGCGCTCGCGGCGGAGTTCCACAACCGGCTCCTGGCGCTCTGGCCGTTCGAATCCCACAACGAGGACCTCGCGAAGCTGGCGGCGGAATCCGTCCTTCTCGCGTTCGGGCTCCCGCTCGTGCCGTGGTCGATGACGGAACAGGAATACTACGACGCGGGACGCGCGTATCTCGCCTCGGTCGAAGCGGAACAGTTTGGCGACGACGGCTTCGCGGCCGGCTCCGAACGTCTCCGCTCGATGCTCGAAACGCTGATCCACCGCTGCCAGACCGTGTGGCTCGGAGCGACGGAACACTGAACGGGGCAGTCAAATCGTTTCTTAACAGAAGAAAAGCGCACCCTTCGCGGGTGCGCTTTTGCGTTGCAACGAGAGGCTTCCCGGGCTATTTCCGCGCCGGGACCGCGCCGAAGTAGTGAAAGATGTTGAGGTCGCAGGCGAGATCCGTCCCGTGCCAGCCGTGGCCTTCCTCCATCATATGGACGCCGTGGTCGGGCGCCCAGACGATCAGCGTGTTGTGATCCTTCCAGTTCTCCTCGACGGCGTCGTACAGCCGGACGAACGAATCGACGTGGTGGCGGATCGCTTCCATCGCGGTCTCGTGCTCCGGGCCGTTCGCGTGCATCAGGTCGTCGTATTCCTGGTTGTAGACGGAGAGCCAGTCGTAGCGGTCTTCTTTGATCAGATCGAGCGCCGCGTCGACGACGCCCGCGTCCTTCGGCTTGAACACGTAGTCGATCGGGCGGTCGATGAAGATCTTCGACATCGAGCATCCCTCGACGGCCGCGAGGCACGTCTTCTTCCCCGCGCGGAGAAGCGCGTCGAACAGGCAGTCGGTCTTGATGATCGGCTTCGAGTAGGACTGGATCCCGTGGACGGCGGGAAGGACGCCCGTGTACATCGAGCCGAAGCAGACCGGGGTAAAGCTCGGGAAGACCGTACGGAAGGGGACGAAATGCGGAAGGCGCTCGAGGACGGGCGTGTACATGTGCGTATAGCGCTGGAGCAGCCACTGAGCCTGGGCGTCCGGGTTGTAGACGAGGACGCGGTCGAATCTTCCTTTGCCGAGCGTCCCCTCGCCGTCCCGGATGTCGCGGGAGAGGGCGCGAACGAGCCAGTCGAGCGGCGTGTCGGCCTGGTTCGGCGGGTCGATCTCAAACGCTTTTGAGAGCGTTCCGGCCCAGTGGGTAAGAGACGTTTCGTTGTAGACGGTGTTCAGGTCCATGGTGTCACCTCGTTTCGGTTGGCGGTTCGGGAGCGGTTTCGGGCAGTTTCGGATCGACGTAGAGCGTGCGGTTGTCCGTAAAGATGACCATGCCGGGTTTCGCGCCGGCTGGTTTTTTGACGTGGCGGGCCTTGCAGTAGTCGACGGCGACGTTCTCGGAGGAACGGCCCTTCGAATACCACGCGGCGACGGAAGCGGCTTCGAACAGATCGGCCGCGGGGATGCCGAGGTCGTACCCGTCGATCACCTCGCCGTTCTCGCTCGCGGCGTTCACGCGGCCGGGAGCCGAGTCGATGCGGAGGATGACGTGTGAGCCGGGGACGTCCTTCGTGTGAAACCAGAGATCGCGCTTCTCCGCGGTCCGGAGCGTCAGCGTGTCGTTCTCGGTGTTGTTCCGTCCGACGAGGAGCGTAAAGCCGCCGGACGTCGTGAGGCGCAGCGGCTGGAGCTTCGACTTCGTGGACCGGAAGTTGTCCTTCCGCTTCTTCAGGAAGCCGCCCTCCGTCAGCTCCTCGCGGATCTGTTCGATCTCCTGGGGGCTTGCGGCGCGCTCCACAAAGGCGCTGACCGACCGGAGATACCGGAGCGTCTCGTCCGTCTCGGCGAGCTGGACGGTCTTTTCCTTCACGGCCGTCTTCGCCTTGGCGTATTTCTTGAAGAACCGCTTCGCGTTGTTCTGGGGCGAATAGCGCGGATCGAGCGGGATCTCGATCTCACCGTTCGTATAATAGTTCAGAACGCGCGCCTTGTCCGCGCCGGCCGGGATCGCGTAGAGGTTCGCGGTCACGAGTTCGCCGTAGAGGCGGTACTTCTCGGCGTTTTCGGCGTCGAGCAGCTCCTCGCGCAGCTTCTGTTCCTTCAGCTCGTGCTTCGCGATCAGGGCCTCGGTCTGGCGGAACAGATCGGACGATTTCTGTTTCATGCGGTTCGAGCTGAGCTTGTTTTCGTAGTAGTACTCCGCGGCGGCCGAGACGGTGTCGAAGCGGAGGATCTGGCCGGGCGGGAGGGCGTTCTCGAACGCGGACAGCGGGAGGACGTGGAACTCCTTCGGCGTCTTCTCTTCGTTCGTGTAGACGACGGGGAAGGGGGTGAAGCCGTGCGCGAGCGAAGCGAGCGCTTCCGGCAGGGGCTTCCGCGCTAGCTCCTCCGCGAGCGCCTTGGAGATGCCCTGGACGTTCCCGGTCAGGAACGGCGCGGCCGTTTCGGGCGTGAGGCCGG
>JAEEUO010000250.1 GCA_016286935.1 Bacillota bacterium
GGAGGATCTTGATCTCGGCGGAGATATCCTGAAGATCGCGGAGGATCTCCCGGCGGCGCTCAAACGGAACGGACGGGATCGCGAACACGACCTCGTCGATGTTATTTTGTTCGATGAAGGCCTTCGCGCTGTCGATCGGGCCCTTCACGGGGACGCCGCCGATCCGCCTGCCCAGCTTCTCGGGGTCGTCGTCGAAGAACGCGACGGTCTCGTACGGGAGCACGAGGTTTTTCTGGAAGTCGTGGAGAAGTCCGACGCCGCCGTCGCCCGCGCCGAGGATCACGACGCGCTTGCGCTTCTTTCCGGAGGCGACGAGATCGGCCTGTTTGCGGTGGGTGCCGCGGTCGCGGTAATAGCGGTACAGGAGGCGCGAAAGAACGGTCAGAAGGATATAATTCGAGGTAATGGAAAGCGTCGTCACGGGGATCAGCACGACCGTCCGCGAGATCCACGCGACCACAAGGAACGCGGCGTAGCCGATCGCGGCGCTCGCGGCGAGCGTCAGGAATTCGCGCGTCGAGGCGTACCGCCAGAGGCTCGCGTAGACCCGGAAGCTGACCTGGGAGATCAGGATACAGACGAACAAAACGCCGATCGAGAGGAAGATCGAATCGTCCGCGGTCGTGATCTTATCGCGGAACATCAAAAGATACATCGCGAACGACGTCGCCCAGAAGACGAGGACGTCGAACACGAAGAGGACGAGATGGCGATGTTTTGAGATGAAGGAGTTCATCGGGGTTTCTGTTCCTCCGGACAGAGGGTGTCACGGGCTTCCGGCGCCCGAAACGCGTTTCGCATGTCTATCTGATTCATTCTAACGAAACGCGGCGAAAAAAACAATAGCGAATGCGCATCCGGTCCCGGAAAACGCAAGAAAAGACCCGCCGCCGGAGCAGCGGGTCTTTCGTTTCGGTTTCGGAATCGCCTTATTTGGTGATCTCGGTCACCCAGCGGGTGATGAGGGTGGCGAATTCGGCGCGGGTCGCGTTGTCCTGCGGGAAGAGGTTGCCTTCGTTGCCTTCGATGAGGCCGGAAGCAACGCCCCAGGTGATGGCGTCGAGAGCCCAGTCGGCGACGTCGGCGACGTCGGCGAAATCAGCGAGGCTGACGGCGTAGGTGCCGGTCTTCTTGCCGAGCTTCTCCGCATAGCGGGCGAAGATCACGAAGAGTTCCTGGCGGGTGATGGCGTCGGTCGCGAGGATCTTGCCGTCGTTGCCTTCGACGAGGCCTTCCTTGGCAGCCCAGTTGATCGCCGGGACCATGTAGTCCTGCGCGTCAGCGAGGTCGGTGAAGGAAGCGTCATCGATGCCGGACGGGGAACCGGCGAAGCGGTGGAGAACGGTCAGAACGTCGCCGCGGCGGACGTTGTCCTGGGGACCGAACGTTTCGCCGTAGCCTTCCATGAGGTTCTTGTCGAGCACATAGTGGACGTAGTCATGGTACCAGGCGTTGACGTCGAGGTCGGTGTAGGCGTTGAGCGGGCAGGCTTCGCCCTTGTCGCAGGTGTTGTAGGTGTTCGTCGGTTCGCCGGTGGCGAGCAGAACGAGGACCGGGGAGAGGTTCGAGAAGGTCGCTTCGACTTCATCGTCGACCTTGATCTCGGACGGGACGACTTCCCAGCCGTTGGTGCCCTTGTGGAGCACGACGGCGGTCTTGCCGACCTTGGCGCCCGGAACCGGGAGTTTGATGGTCAGCGGCCAGGTAATGCCGGCGGCGCTGCCCTTGACGGTGATGTCCCACGGGGTGAGAGCGGTCAGGTCTTCGACGGCATAGCCGGAGCCGGCGAGAGCGGCGATCGCTTCATCGGTGAGTTCGATCTTTTCGACGAGATCTTCGGTACCTTCCGCGGCGCGGATTTCCTGGGCAGCCGGATCATAATACGGGAGCAGGTCGATCAGAACGATGAAGCTGTTTCCATTCTCATCGGTCGCGGCAACTTCGGTCGCGGTGCTATAGACGGGGCTGGGGCTTTCGGGGCTGCTCTTCGCAAACGCGAGGCCGGTCATCGAGAAGACCATCGCGAGTACGAGGAGAGCCACAAGAAACTTTTTCATTGGGGTGTCCTCCTGGATTTAATTTACTTTGCAAAGTGAATTAAGGGATAACGGATGAAGTTTATTGCTTCTTCGAGTTCCGGGAACCGTGATTGGCCGGATCGGATTCCGGGAAGCCGGAGGAGTAGCCGTATTTGGAGTATTTGCCGTAGCGGTAGTAGTCGACCGAAACGCGGTTCAATACGACGCCCATCAGCCTGCAGTTCGCGCGCTCGAGCTGTTTCAAAGAGTCGGCGACGAGGGCGCGCGGCGTAAAGCTTCCGCGGACGACGAGGAGCGCGCCGTCGCACTGGGACGCGATCAGGTCGGCGTCGGCGACGGACGAGAGCGGCGGCGTATCGACGAGCACGTAGTCGAACGATTCGGCGAGCCAGTCGAGGAGTTCCGTGAAACGCGTCCCCTGGAAGAGGATCGCCGGGTTCGCGATCGTGTGGAAGACGGGGACGACGTACGCGTTCCGGATGTTCGTCGCGTAGACGACGTCCTCCTTCGCGGACTGGCCG
>JAEEUO010000251.1 GCA_016286935.1 Bacillota bacterium
GGTTTTGCAGACCTGCGCCTTACCACTTGGCTATGTCGCCGAAAAAAATGGCGGGGGTAGTAGGATTCGAACCTACGCATGACGTAATCAGAATCCGTTGCCTTACCGCTTGGCGATACCCCTACAAATGATCGATATGGAGTTGAAAAAAGTGGGGTGGGTGGTGGGATTCGAACCCACGTATGCAGGAATCACAATCCTGTGTCTTAGGCCTCTTGACGACATCCACCAGAATGGCGACCCGAACCGGGCTCGAACCGGTGACCTCCAGCGTGACAGGCTGGCATTCTAACCAGCTGAACTACCGGGCCGCTTTTTCTTTTGGAACGTGTTTACAAACACGCGCCGTGGTCAGCCTTCCTTCCGTCACCGTCCAGCGTTGCTGTAAGGTAGGAAGGCTGGCCAATTTCTCAAACAAGTTTGAGAAATTGGTAGCGAGGGATGGATTCGAACCGTCGACCTTCCGGGTATGAACCGGACGCTCTGACCAACTAAGCTACCTCGCCACACAGTGCGCAGTCATACCGCGCAACAAAGATATTATCATCTCACATAGCGGCTTGTCAAGCAGACTTTTTCAGCCGGCCGGAAAGCCGGACGCGCGCCGTCAGAACCGCAGGATCCGCGTCGGCGTCACGATCGCGTCCATCCGATAATCGGTCGGATCGGCAGGGATCTCCTCCTCGATGACCTGGAAGTCGTAGGCGATCGCGATCTTCTTCACGTCGGGACGGAGCTGGGGAAGGAAGCGGTCGTAGCAGCCCTTCCCGTAGCCGATGCGGTTGCCGTGAACGTCGAACGCGACGCCCGGAACGACGACGAGATCGATCGCGGAGAGATCGGCCGGGCGGCACGTCCTCCGGTCCGGTTCGAGGATCCCCATCGGTGAGATCCGGAAGTCGTTCGGGATATCCCCGCCTCCCGTTTCCTCAAACCGAAGCACCTCGAGGACGGATTCCCGCGGGATCGCGTACGCCTCGATCACGAAATCGTCGTTCGTGAACGGGAGAACGATCTCGCGCGTCTCCGCGCCCATCAGGATGTTCTTCGTCGGCAGTTCCTTCCGGTAGTCCATATAGAGCATGACCGTCTTCGCGTTTTGCCATTCCTCCGTGGCGAAGAGGCGCTCGGCCGTCCGTTTTCCGGCGTCGAGGACCTCCTGAAAAGGCAGGCTCCGGCGGACGGCGATCATCGTTTTTCGGATCTCCTGTTTTGTCATGGCTGTCTCCGTTTCGGGTATGCGCAGGCTGTATAGGAAATGATCGTACTCTATGATACCACACTCTTTTCATCAAATCGACATGGATTTTCGCCGTAAAGTACAGTATAATCGTCTTGCTATGACACACCGATCCGAAAAACCGATCCGCCGCGCCCTCGCGGCTCTCCTGATCGCGGTTCTCCTGTTCGGCCTTTCCGGCTGCACCCCGAAGGAGGAGCCGCCGGTCGATCCCGCGCCCGCGCCCGATCCCGTTCCCCGGAACACCGACAGCGGGACGGTCCTCTGCCTCTCCTCCTCGCTCGAGATCCCGCTTTCGTTCATCGAGGAAAAAACGGGGTTCCTTCCCTCTTCCCTTCTCTATACCTCGACGACGTCCGTCGCCGTCAGCTGCCTGCTCGACGGAACGGGTGACGCGCTCTTCACGCTCTCTCCGGTCGCCGGATTCTACGCTTCGCGCTCCGAGCTCCTCACCGCCGAAACGTTCGATTCCACGGCCGATCTCCGCATGCTCCTCACAAAAGAAAACAGCCGGCTCGCCGAGCGGCTGTCCGAGGTGATCCGCCGCTTCCGCGAAAACGGCACGATCGACGATCTCTATGAAACGTGGGTCACGGCCTACACCGAAACGGGCCGGCCCGAGAGCGCGGACGACATTCCGGAGCTGCCGCTGTTCGCGACGACGAGCGACGGCGAGATCCCCGAGACGATCCGTGTCGGCGTATCCGGAACGCTTCCCCTCGTCGACTATCTCGTCGAGGACGGCGTTGCCGGCGGCTTTACCGCGGCGTTCTGGGCGGCGATCGCGACGGAGCTCGAATCGAACGTCGTGTTCGTCTCCGTCCTTCCCGAATCGAAGAACGCGGCCCTCATCGACGACCGGATCGACGTCTACTTCTGGCACTTCCTCGACGTCCCCGATATCTTCATCGCGACGGAGCCGTACCTGACCGTGAACTACGCGTTCCTGAACGCCGAATAGCCGTTACCGCGGCCGCCGGTCGGTCGCGCAGTTGCGCAGGTATTCGAGGAACATCCTCTGGAAGTTCATATCGACCTTCTCATTGAAGGCGTTGCGGATGAACAGGTCCTGGCGGTCCCAGTTCGCGTCCGGATCGCCCTCCGCGAGCATCAGCATCATCGTGACGAACAGCTGGAACCGCTTGCTCGCGTCGCGTTCGCGCCTGAGGAACGAATAGAGCGTGTTGTAATAGTGGGGCCTCCAGGCCGACGCGGTCGCCATGCGGATGAACTGGGCGAGCCTTCCCGGGTCGGCGATGTAATCCGTATCGCCCCAGCGGAGAGAATACACCCCCGCTTCCGGATCGACGAGATCGAC
>JAEEUO010000252.1 GCA_016286935.1 Bacillota bacterium
GAGCCGGCTATACGGACATCGGAATGATGCGGCGCGAGAATGAGGACGATTTCCTGGTCCTGGAGGACCGGAACCTCTTTCTCGTCTGCGACGGCGTCGGCGGCCAGAAGGACGGCGCAAAGGCGAGCCATATGGCCGTCGAGGCGATCCGCCGCCTGGCGGAGGGACTGCCTCCGGGCACCGCGACCGATGAAACGAAACTCAAGACCTATTTCGAAACGATCCTGACGAACATCAATCGCTTCGTCTATGACGCCGCGAAATCCCACGCGGGGACGGACGGCATGGCGACGACGCTCGTCCTGGCGTTCTTCGCATGGGGGAACGCGTACGTCGTCAATCTCGGCGACAGCCGCGCCTATCTGATCCGTGACGGAAAGCTGATCCAGATCACGCGCGACCACACCTACGTCAACCAGCTCCTCGCGGCCGGAACGATCACCGAGGAGGAGGCCAAGGACCACCCGAACCGGAACATGATCACGAAAGCGCTCGGCGCCGAACTGACGATCGAACCGGACTACTTCACGTTCCGGACCGCGCCGGGCGACTGCATGATCCTCTGCTCGGACGGCATGTACAACGAGGTCCCCGCGGCGGAGATCATCCGTCTCGCGGAGGAGAACGAAGATCCCGGAGCGCTTGCGAAGGCGCTCGTCACCAAAGCAAACGAAGGCGGCGGAAGCGACAACATCACCGTGGTCGCGATCCGCGTCGCGTAAAAGGAGGCGCAACAGATGAGCAACCGCGTATTGGCCGGACGCTATGAACTGATCGACATGATCGGCAACGGCGGAATGGCCGTCGTCTACAAGGCGAAGGACCGTCTCCTGAACCGCTATGTGGCCATCAAGATCCTCAAGCCGAACTATTCGAAGGACGCCAAATTCATCGAAAACTTCCGGCGTGAGTCGCGCGCGGCCGCGAGCCTTTCCCATCCGAACATCGTCGCGATCTACGACGTCGGCTGGGAGGGCAACATCAACTATATCGTCATGGAACTCGTCGACGGGAAGACGCTCGCCGACCTGATCGCGGAACGCGGACGGCTCAATCCGCGCGACGCCGTCAAGTACGCGAAGCAGATCGCTTCGGCGCTTTCCCACGCCCACGAACACGGCATCATCCACCGCGACGTGAAGCCCCACAACGTGCTGATCACGTCCGACAACGTCGCGAAGCTGACCGACTTCGGCATCGCGAAGGCGGCGGAGACCGGTACTATGGTAGGCAACACCGGCACGGTGCTCGGCTCCGTCCACTACCTCTCGCCCGAACAGGCGCGCGGCGGGTACGTCGACGAGAAGACCGACATCTACTCGCTCGGCATCGTGCTGTACGAGATGCTGACCGGCAAGGTCCCGTTCGACGCGGAGAACCCTGTGTCGGTCGCGCTGATGCACGTCAACAATGACATCGTCCCGCCGACGGAACTCGTCCCCGAGATCCCCGAATCGATCGAAAACGTCGTTATGAAAGCGACCCAGAAATACCCCGTCCAGCGCTACAAATCGGCCAAGGAGCTGTTCGACGCGCTCGGCGACGCGATGCTCGACACGATCGGCGTCGATACGTCGACCATCGGCTTCGACGATATCGATCTGGAATCGTACGGCCACGGGAAGGACTCCGAACCCGCCGTCAAGGGAACGGGTGAGGCGAAGCTGACCGATACCGGCACGACGACCGTCGACGTCGTCACCGAGCGGAGACCGCGCACGCGGGACGATTCCGGCGACGACGCGCCGAGGCAGGGCCACAAAGGAAAGGCCCCGTTCTTCGCGTTCGGAAAGAAACGGAGAAACACCGGCGATGAGGACGGCGGAGACGATCCGGACGCCAAAAAAGGCCACGACTGGATCGGCACGCTCGTCAAACTCGTCGCCGTCGCGCTCGCCGTCGCGCTCTCGGTCCCGCTCTCGCGGGCGGTCGCCGCGCGCATCAACGACAAGCCGGACGATACGCCGACCGAGGTCACCGTCCCGAGCCTCGCCGGCAAGACGTACGAGGAGGCGGCCCAGGCCCTTGAGGCGCTCGGCCTCAACATCGCGCGCGGGACGGAAGTCGCGAGCTACGATTACGAGGAGGGCAGGATCGTCAGCCAGACGCCGAAGGCGGAAAACGTCGTCAAGACGGGCGCGACGGTCACGGTCAATATATCCAAGGGCTATTCGACCGGAACGGTTCCGAACGTCGTCGGCTATACGCACGAGGGCGCCGCGTTCCGCCTCCAGGAGAGCGGCTATATCGTCGGATCCGTCTCACACGACTACAGCACGACGATCCCCGCGGGGAACGTCATCAGCCAGAGCCCGGCCGCGGGTGAAACGCGCGCGGCGGGATCGTCCGTCAACCTCGTCATCTCGGACGGCAAGCTCGACACGACCGTCCCGGTACCGGACGTCGTCACGATGACGCTGGAAGACGCGAAGAAGGCTCTGACGAAGGCCGGCCTCACAACGGGCGAGATCGAATACATCTCCTCCGCCGTCATCGCGGAAGGGATCGTCGTCGCCCAGTCGGTCGAATCGACGAAACGCG
>JAEEUO010000253.1 GCA_016286935.1 Bacillota bacterium
GGGCCGAATCTTCCGCCGTCGTGTACGCAAACTCCGTTCTCGGTGCAAGATGCAACCGCAACTCCGGTATCATTGAGCTCATGGGCTCGGTGGCTGGCTTTGTCCCCGAGTTTGGTCTGCTGACCGACGAGGGCCGCAAGGCCACCTGGATCATCGAGCTCCGGTGTGAGAAGAAGCCCGAGGCGCAGCTGCTGGGCTCCGCGATCGGCATGAAGGTCATGGAGGAGGTCCCGTACGTGAAGGGCCTCGACAGATGGCTCGGCACGGAGCTGACCGACGACGCGTGCGCGTACCTCAAGGACTTCGGCGCGGCGACGGCCTCGAACGGCGCGGTCGGCCTCTACCACATCGCGAACCTGACGCCCGAAGCGAAGGAGCAGGGCGAGGCGCTGATCAAGGAGGACGCGAAGGTCTACGTCATCGACGACGCGGAGCTCGCGCGCGTGAAGGCGGAATACCCCGTGATCTGGAAGGATCCGAACGCGAAGCCGGAGCTCTGCTTCGTCGGCTGCCCCCACCTCTCGCTCTCCCAGCTCCACGACTGGATCGAAGCGCTTGAGACGAAGCTCAAGGCGAACGGCCTCGACAAGGTCACCGTCCCGACGGTCTTCACCGCCTCGACGCCCGTCATCAAGGAATTCGAAAAGGACTTCTCGTGGCGTTCGCGCCTCCAGAAGATCGGCGTGACGCTGAGCTACATCTGCCCGCTGATGTACATGAACAACCCGCTCTGCAAGAAGAAGGCCGTCATCACCTCCTCGAACAAGCTCCGCACGTATACGAGCGCGCGGTTCTACACCGAGGAGGAGATCCGGAACATCATCACGTCGAAGTAAGGAGGGAACGAAATGAAGCAATTCAAAGGACGCGTCGTCGTACCCGGAACGTGTGAGGCGGAGGCGCTCGTCAGCCACGGCGGCTTCAACACCCTCGCGAGCTACCAGATGGCGCTGATGTTCGGCGACAAACAGGTCAAATGCGGCGACCAGAACAACGCCGATCTCTATAAGAAGCCGATGATCGGAAAGGCGCTCTGCCTGCCGATGACGATCGGCTCGACGACCGGCGGCATGGTCCTCTACTGCGCCTGCGCGATGGGCAAGCAGCCCGCGTGCATGCTCTTCTCGATGCCGATCGATTCGCTCGCGGCGTCGGGCGCGATCCTCGGCGACGTCTGGACGGACGCGGTGATGCCCGTCGTCGATTCGCTCGGCGAGGAGTTCCTCGAAGCCGTGAAGACCGGCGATACCGTCCGCATCCTCGAGGACGGCGTCGTCGAGATCGAATAGGTTCAACGCAATAAAAAAACGCCCCGCGCGGGGCGTTTTTTATTGCGGAAACAGACCGGAAACGGCAGATTCAGATCGTTCCGGTACCCGTGAGCCCGAGCTCGGCCGCATATGGACGCATACCGTCGATGCAGATCGCGGCGACGTCGCGGATGTCCATGCCGAGCATCCCGCATCCCTTGAGGATGACGTCGCGGTCGCATTTCGCGGCGAAGCGCTTATCCTTGAATTTCTTCATGAAGGACTTGACCTCCATGTCGGAGAGGCCGGTCGGCCGCATCTTCGCGGCGGCGCCGATGATGCCGGTCAGCTCGTCGACGGTGAAGAGCGATTTCTCCATGTCCGTTTCGGGAACGACGTCGGAGCAGAGGCCGTAGCCGTGGGAGAGGATCGCGCGGACGTCTTCGGGATCGACGCCGGCGTCGAGAAGGGGCTGTTCGGTGTGCTTCAGGTGTTCTTCGGGGTATTGTTCGTAGTCGTAGTCGTGGAGCCAGCCGACGGCTTCCCAGTGTTCGCGGTCGGCGCCGAAGTGGTCGGCCATCGCGCCCATCGCAAGGGAGACGCACATCGCGTGATAGAGCAGCGCGGGATCGCTGACCATCGTTGCGTTCAGCTCCTTGGCGCGTTCCAGAGTCAGTTTGCTCATATTCGATACCTCCTGAACCAAAATGTTACGTTCAGTATACCACAGGGAACGCGCGTCCGCGCGTTTTTTTGTCGCGCGAAAGCGTCGGAATTGTATGCAAACGCCTTGCGGAGCATTTCTTAATATGTTAAATTAATATAGAATAAACGTTTCACCGGAAAGGAAATACGCTCACGTGAAAGATCCAGCGAAGATCATTGCGGTTGCGGGAAAGGGCGGCGTCGGAAAGACGTCGATTTCGTCTGCGTTCGTGCGCCTGATCGCGGAGACGTATCCGGACGCGCGGATCCTCGCGATCGACGCGGACCCCGCGATCGGCCTGAGCACCGCGCTCGGCATCCACGTGGAGCACACGCTCGACGATATCCGCAACGCCGTCATCGAGACCTCGGAGCGCGGCGAATACCGTCAGGCGATCGAGATCCTCAACGAGGCGCGTTTCCGCATTTTCGACACGATGGTCGAGTGCGAGGGCTTTTCCTTCCTCGCGATCGGCCGGCCGGAGGCCGCGGGCTGCTACTGCTCCGTGAACTCCTATCTGAAGGAAGTCATCAGCATGCTCGCCGGCGACTTTGACTACGTCGTCATCGACTGCG
>JAEEUO010000254.1 GCA_016286935.1 Bacillota bacterium
CGGCCAATGTGATCGCGGAGACGCAGAGGTCTTCCGGACGGTACCGGCGGAACCGTTCGAGGACCGCCGCCGGACGGGCGTTCCGGACATAGACGATGATATTCGTATCGAGCATGTATTTCATAGCGAATCGGGTTCCTCCGGCAGCGGATCCGCCGGCGGTTCGCGCAGAAAGTCGTCGGTGAAGAGGGACGATCCGAGCAGCATGGCGCTCCACGGGTCGTCCTTCGGCATCAGCATGACCACGTTTCCGATCCGGTTCACGAGGACTTCCTCCGTTTCAAACCGGCAGTTTTTCGGCAGGCGAACGGCTTGAGAACCGCCGTTGAGAAATACTTTGGCTGTTTCCATGGGCAGGATCCTCCTTTGCGGAAAAGTATATACTAACATATATACAATGTCAAGAACCCCGCTCGCGATAAAGATAACAGAAATAAGAATGAATGTCAATAAAAAACAGTAAATTAATGACATGCCATGCGCGCAAGAAAGCCCTGCGCGAGCAGGGCTTCGGAGCCGGCAACGATCACCGCACGTAGTTCAGCGTCAGCGTTTCGCGCGTCGGCTCGAGGCGGGTGAATTCGACGCCGGCGGCCTTGAGCATCAGCTTCGAGGCTTTGACGCCGTCCGTCGCGGCGTATTTGTCGTCGAGGTAGAGGATGCGTTTGATGCCGCTTTGAATGATGGCCTTCGCGCATTCGTTGCACGGGAACAGGTCGACGTAGATCGTCGCGCCCTTCAGGGACTGGCCGCCCGCGTTGAGGATCGCGTTGAGCTCGGCGTGGACGACGAACGGGTACTTCGTCTCGTTCGGTTCGCCCTCGCGCTCCCACGGAAACTCGTCGTCCGAGCAGCCGGTCGGGAAGCCGTTGTAGCCCGTCGAGAGGATCTTCTTCTCGGGGCTCACGATGCAGGCGCCGACGGTCGTGTTCGGGTCCTTCGAGCGGTGGGCGGCGAGCAGGGCGACGCCCATAAAGTATTCATCCCAGGTAATATAGTCTTCGCGTTTCATCGGCATCACCTCCGTTTTGACCATTGTAACATGGCGCCGCACAAAAGAAAAGGGCCCTGCTTCCGCAGGGCCCCCGGAAAGGGTCGCTTATTTCGAGAGCACTTTCGTGATGTGCGGGTTCGCGCCGTTGTACCAGTAGAGGAAGCCCTCGAGATCGACGACGTCGCCGATCTTCAGCTGGGTCACCATCTCGTACGGATCGGAGCCCTCCGCGCACTCGTCGGATTCGACGGTGAACGTATAGGTCTCGCCGTTGACGGAGACGTTGAAGTAGAGGTCGTTGTTCGAGCCCGCCGCGCCGGAGCCGTCCCAGTTGTAGAGGAAGGCGGCGTCGTTGCCGTTCGCGTCCTTCGACGCCTCGACGGTCACGCCCTTGAAGGCGACGTATTTGTTCATGTGCTTGATGAGCTTGTCCGTTCCGAGCAGAGCCGTCACGTCGAGCGCGGCCGACTTGTATCCGGCGCCGTCGACGACTTCATACGTCGCGTCGGTGATCTCGACCTCGCCGGCCCATTCGGACTTGTAGCCGGTGATCTTGACGCGGCTCGCGTTCAGGATCTTCGTCATGTCGTCGGGCGTGACGTTCATGCGGTACACGTAGTAGCCGCTCTCGGAATCCTGAAGGAACATCGAGACGTTGCCGTACGTTTCGTTGTAGGCGACGCCGGTGACGGCCGCCTCAACGGTGACCTCGGTGTCAAGCGCGGCGTCGGCGTACGATTTCGCGGAGGACGAACCGGCGCTCTTCGTCGTCACGGTCAGGGAGTGGATGTGGGGGTTCGGGCCGTAGTACCAGTAGAGGAAGCCCTCGAGATCGACGACGTCGCCGACCTTCAGCGCCTCGACGGCCTTGTAGACGTCGGAGCCCTCGGGGCATTCGTCGGACTCGATGCAGAAGTTGTAGACGTTGCCGTGGTCGTTGACGTTGAAGTAGAGGTCGTTGTTCGATCCCTTGGCGCCGGAGCCGTCCCAGTTGTAGAGGAACGGGACTTCATTGCCGTCAGCGTCGATCGAGCCCGCGACGACGAGGTCCTTGAACGACACGAGGCGGTTCATGTTCTTCGAAAGCAGCTCGTTCGAATAGAGGTCGAGCGTCACGTCGATCGCGTCGGCCGTATACGTTCCTTCGAGGGCTTCGAACGTCGCGTCGATGATCTCGACTTCGCCCGCCCATTCGGACTTGAAGCCCTTGACGCGGATCTTCGCGCCTTCGGTCAGCTTCTTCGCCTCATCCTCGGTCACGTTCATCCGGTAGATGAAGTAGCCGCCGTCCTTGTCCGCGAGGAAGAGGGAGGCGTTGCCGTAGGCGGCGGAATACGCGCAGGACTGAATGAACGCTTCTATCGTCACTTCGGTGTCGTTCGCCGCGGCGACGTAGTCCGCGTGGGTCAGAACGCCTTCGGACTTCGCGAAGATGTCGACCGGCTTCGGATCTGCCGGTTTCGTGCAGGCCGCGAACGTGAAGACCATCGCGAGCACGAGCAGCAGTGCAGTCAGTT
>JAEEUO010000255.1 GCA_016286935.1 Bacillota bacterium
GATACATCGAGGACGCCATCAGCCGTACCGAGAAGAATCCGGGCGCCCAGAAGACGACGAGCTATGCGAACCTGTACGGCGCCGACAACGGCTGCGTCGTGATCCGCAACCCGGAAGCGGGCAGCAAATACGGCAACATCCTGCTGATCGGCGAATCGTACGACAACGCCGTGCTCAGGCTGCTCGCATGCCACTTCGACGAGGTGCACGCGATCGACCTCCGCAACTACTCCGCGCAGGTCGGCGGGACGTTCAGCTTCGAACGGTACATCCGCGACAACAACATCACCCGCATCCTCTGGAACGGCTGCATCGACTTCTGGAGCGGCCAGCTCTACAATCCGGCGGACTGACGGCCGGCCGGCGCCGCGTTTTGACGCGCGAGAAGGCCGAAAACAGGCGATTTGACGAAGGAAAACGGAAAAGAAAGGAAAGATATCGATGAAAGTAATTAAAGGGCTGATTTCGCTGATTCTGATCGCGTTCATCGTGATCAACCTCGTGATGATCGGAATGCTCCTCCAGGTCCGCAACATCGTGAGCAAGGAGGGCGTCGAAGCGATCGTCTCGTCCCTCGACGCGTCCGTGATCTACGACCAGATCGACGACGACACGAAGGAGGAGATCGGTTACGCGCTCGAGCAGGCCGGCATCCCGAAGGAGAACATCGGCGCGATCCTTGAGACGGAGGCGGCGAAGGAGATCGTCTCGACCGTCATCGGGACGTATAAGGACGAGCTCTTCAGCGGCCAGCCGATCGCGGACCTCGAGATCCTCTCGCCGGAGATGCTCGAAAGCGTCTTCAACGTTCTCGACACGCACGAGAAGGAGCTGACGTACGCGATGTTCGGCAGGACGGACAGCGACGCGCTCGCCCAGTACCGCGCGATGATCGGTGAACTGAAGCAGGCGTACGAGGAGAACAAGGACTCCATCCCGAAGACGGTCGGCGAGCTGCCCGGTGTCGTGACCGATCCGGACGGTACGACGACGATCGACAACAGCGGCTATTCCCCCTCGGATTCGATCCACGTCTCGGTCGCCGGCCACGACTTCACGGGTGACGATCTGATGAAGGTCCTGCACATCGCGACCGGCTGGGTCCCGATCGGGATCGTCGGCGGCCTGACGCTTCTCCTGCTGCTCTTCCTGCTCCTGATGTGGCGTAAACGGCTGAACTTCCTCGTCTGGTACGCGATCCCGTTCCTGCTCTCGGCGGCCTTCTTCCTCGTGATGAACGTCTTCCGGAGGGAAGTTCCCAACGTCGTCGCGGACATGTCGATCGACGCGAACCTCGCCCCGACCGTCGAGACGCTCGCGCTCCGCATGATCGGCTCGTTCCGCACGTACGGCCTGATCCTCGCCGGCGCCGCGATCCTCTGCATCGTGCTCTACGGCCTGTTCCACAAGAGCAAAAAGGACGAGCCGCCCCAATACGACACGCCGCGGTTCGTCAACGACGCGCAGTAGGCAGGTGACAGGGCATGGACGGCGAAAAGAAAGAAAAAAAGGAAAAGAAGGAGAGAAAGCCGGGCAGGGTCCTCTGGCGGATCCTGTTCGTTCTGTTCGCGGTGATCCTGTTCGCCGCCCTCGAGCTCGGGAAGCACACGCTCCTCGGGTGGGCGCTCGCGGCGCTGTTCCTCGCGGGGTTCTGGTGGCTCCGGTCGAAGAAGCTGGCCGCATCAAAGCGCGGTGTGAGGCTCCTCGCGTGGCTCGCGCTGTTCGTCTTCGCGGCGGGGATCCTGTGGATCTCGTGGCCGCCCGTCAAGCCCGTTCCCGCGGTCGACGCGCGGAACCCGAAGACGACGGACGTCATCCATATCGCGCAGGGAGACCTGACGGGCGTTCTGACGAAGGACGGCGCCGTCGAGGTCTACGCGGGCATCCCGTACGCGGAACCGCCCGTCGGCGATCTCCGCTGGAGGGAACCCGTTTCCGCGGGCCCGTGGGAGGGCGTCCTCGCGGCCGACACGTTCGCGCCGATGGCGATGCAGACCGTCGACTCGACGTACTACGGCTCGCTTGCCCGGATCGTCGGGTTCCACGATTACACGATCTCGCTGAAGGACAATTACCGTCCCCCGGTCAGCGAGGACGCGCTGTATCTGAACGTCTGGAAGCCGGCAGGGACCCAAAAGGATCTCCCGGTCCTCGTCTACATCCACGGCGGTTCGCTCCAGACCGGCCAGCCCTGGTACCGCGACTACAGCGGCGAAGGGCTCGCGCGCGAGGGCGTCGTCGTCGTCAACATGGGATACCGCCTCGGCATCTTCGGCTTCTTCGCGGATCCGGAGCTCGCCGCGGAATCCCCGAACGGCACGACCGGAAACTACGGACTCCTCGACCAGATCTGCGCGCTCGAATGGGTGCGGGACAACATCCGCGCGTTCGGCGGCGATCCGGACAACGTGACGATCGCGGGGGAATCGGCAGGCTCGGCGTGCGTGACGGCGCTCGCGACGTCGCCGCTCGCGAAGGGGCTCTTCCGCCGCATCATCGCGGAGA
>JAEEUO010000256.1 GCA_016286935.1 Bacillota bacterium
TTTCGATGACCCACTTCGACGCGCTCGCCCGTACGTTGTCGGAGAACAGCGTGCCGTTGAACGACAGGTTGTGGGTCGTATCGCCGCCGAGGTGGATGTATACGGCGTATTTTTCCCAGATATCCTTCCGGTCCGTCTCCCGCGTGGCGACCGCGTCCTCGCCGAAGAGGTAGAGGAAGTCCTGGGTGCCCTGCTGGCGGATCAGGGAGTACGAGGCGATCGTATCGCCGCCGTTGTCCGCCGTTTTGTCCGAATGGATCGGGTAGTTTGTGCCGTTTCCGGCTGTGACACTGACTTCGACGGTCCCGTCTCCTTCGGTCGTCTCTTCGGTCGTCGTGCCGTCGGGATGATGGGTGACGGTCAGAAGCTCCGGATAATGGATGACCGTGCTGGCGGCGTCATAGACCGCCGTCAGGTCGTTGTACATCGTCTGCATCTCAAGGCTTCCGCCCCACGTGCCGGTTCCGCCGCCCATCGAACCGTCGCCGCCGCTGATCGCGACCTGGGGATCGTAGACCTTCACGGTCGTGATCTCGTTCGTGGAGCGGTAGGGCTCGGTGACGTAGCCGACCGCGCCGTAATCGGAGAGATTCGACGTATACGAAGTCGCGGTCGTCGTCTGCTTGTTCGCGATCGTTCCGCCGATGACACGGACGTTCTCCATCGGGCCGTTGACGTAGCCCGCCGCGATGCCGACGAGGGACTGAGAGGTTCCGGTCTTGATCACGGGATTGTTGAGGGTGAAGTTCTTCGCTTCGTTGACCTGGCTCGAGTACGTATAGCCGGGCACGGTGTTGAACGAAGTCTCGCCGTAGACGGCTCCGTTGACCGTTCCCGCGCCGTTTCCGCTCTCGATCAGCGATCCGATCACGCCGAAGAAGCCGACGATGTTGACGTCCTCGTCGTCCACCTCGCCGTGGAGGGCCGGAATGTCGTTCCACGACGCCGTATCCTTCGGCGGATTGTTGTAGTTGTCGACGTAATTCTCGACGTTCTGGATGACGAGGTTCGAGATCGTGTGGCCGTTGCCGTCGAAGTTGCCGACGAACGGGAACTGCTCCGTTCCGATCTGGGGGATCACGAAGCCGGTCATGTCAAGGTCGGCGGACAGATAGAAGTAGATCTGGCCGATCGTGCCGTCCGGGCCGTTTTCCTGCTGCTGGTTGAAGTAGCCGAGGGCCTGAAGCCACGCGAAATAGTAGAGCTGGATCGGGTACTTGATCTCGAACGCGCAGCCGGAATCGGACTCGAGTCCGCTTCCCGCGAACTGGCGCGCGCTCGTTCCGTCACCGCTTTCAAAGTAGGATTTGTGGACGTGCGACGTCATGTTCGCTTCGGTCGTCAGCGTATCGGTGAACCAGGCAAGCGAAACCGGCACCGCGAGCGCGATGACGAGAAGCGATATGATGATTGTGAGCAGTGTTCTCTTTTTCATCTCTTTCCTTCGCTGGAGACTAGTTCGACGGGCGGAACGATACGCTCAGGGAGTCGATATCGTCTTCCATCAGGACCGTCCGGCCGATCGTCTCGCCGCCGGTGATGCCTGTCGCGGCCTGGTAGGCCGACAGAAGCGTGTGGTCGTACGTGATGTAGAGGTAGATGTTCAGGATGCCGTCAACGATGTCGGACGACGTGAACGGGACGCTGAGCGTGATCGAATCGTCTTTGTGGACGACGCCCTGGGTCCTCGTCGTGAAGACCGTCGTCTGGGACGTCCTTCCCGATATGTTCTCGTAGGTACCGTACAGGTCTTCGTCCAGATTGAAGTAGAGCTCCTGGCCGATGTCCTTGGCCGGGTTTGCCGCGACCGCGGCCTCCGCGTCCGCGTACCAGGCCTTGTCCTGAACGATGGTGAAGCGCATGACGCTCGTGAAGTGATCGGTCATCGCGTCGTTCGGCAGCGTCGTGTCGCGGTTGATCGTCACGTCGACGATCCCTCCGTTCCGCCAGTCCTTCTTGAGGCTCGTGAGTTCGATCCGGAGGATCGCGGGCGTGTAGCGGTTCCGCTCCTTGAAGATCATGTCGTAGAACTGCATGTCGAGCGCCGTGACCGTCGGGTCGTCGAAGTTCTCCTCCGAGTCGCCGGTGTAGATGACCTTGCTGGCCTTCGCTTCGTAGACGTAGGCGTAGTAGGCCGCCACCGCGTCAGGCGCTTCGGTCTGCGCTCCGACGCCGTCCGAGCCGACGGTCTGGTTGATCGAGAACCACGCCGACGTATCGCGCGAGACCATAAACGCCGTGATCGCAACGGCCACGAGGATCACGCCGATCATCACGCGTAGTCTTGCGAACGCGAGCGCCTTTTTCAGGTTTTTCGCCGCGGCGCGCTTTGCGGTCGTCGCCTTCAGAGCGGCGATCTCCTTCTCAAGCGCGGCAAGTTCCGCTTCCGCGGTCCGTTCTTCTATTCTGTTGTCGCGTTCGTTATCTGCCAATCGTGTGCTCCGTGCCGGTTTCCCGCCTGTAAATAAAAAGTCAGCCGAGTTGACTTACAACTGGCTGACTCA
>JAEEUO010000006.1 GCA_016286935.1 Bacillota bacterium
TGCGCGAAAAGGGGATCCCGTTCTTCCTCGAGACGCCGACGAACCAGCAGTTCGCGATACTTGAGAACGCGAGGATGGCGGAGCTCGCGAAGAAGGTCGGATTCGGCTTCTGGGAGACGTACGACGAGACCCGCACCGTCGTCCGGTTCGCGACGAGCTGGTCGACGACCGAAGAAGACCTTGCGGTTTTGCGCGCCGCGCTGTAAACTGTATACAGAATTCACTGCCTGAATGGCGTTGATCCGGAAAGGAGTTTATACCATGTCGAACATCAGCATCCCGTCCGTCAAAGACTGCAAAGCGTATCTCCACAAAGCGTCGAACTACATCCAGAACACCGAAGGCGGCGTCGCTTACTGCATCCTCGCAGGATGCTTCTTCCTCGGCATCCTCGCGCTTCTGTTCTGCCCGAAGAAAGCGAAATAAGCGGGACGAACGACCCGCTGAAGATACCGGCTTCCGGACGGAGGCCGGTTTTTTCGTGCGGAAACGGTTGCAGAAAGCATTCAAAAACCGTATCTGTTAAAAAAATAACAGCACCGAAAATAGTTTAACAAAAAGTATTGACACTCTGTTATGAAAGTGATAATATCCCGTTATATTTTTAATTTTCAGAGAATTGAAACCATTCGGACGGCCCCTCCGCCCGGACGGGAAAGGAGACGATCATGCTGACGAACGAATACGCGAAACGCGTCTACGCACTCGCCGAGGCGAGAAGCGGCGAACAGAAGGAATTCCTGCAGGCCCTCTACGAGGTGCTGCTTTCTCTTGAGCCGGTGCTGGAGACCAATCCGGTCTACGAAAAGTATTCCGTACTGGAGCGCATGATCGAACCCGACCGCCAGATCATCTTCAAGGTCGTCTGGATGGACGACGCCGGGAAGATCCAGGTCAACCGCGGCTACCGCGTCCAGTTCAACGGCGCGATCGGCCCCTACAAGGGAGGCCTCCGCTTCCATCCCTCGGTCAACCTGTCGATCATGAAGTTCCTCGGCTTCGAGCAGATCCTCAAGAACAGCCTGACCGGCCTCCCGATGGGCGGCGCGAAGGGCGGCTCGAACTTCGATCCGAAGGGCAAGTCCGACATGGAGATCATGCGGTTCTGCCAGAGCTTCATGATGGAACTCGCGAAGCACATCGGCCCCGACACGGACGTCCCCGCGGGCGACATCGGCGTCGGCGGCCGCGAGATCGGCTACATGTTCGGCATGTACCGCAGGCTCCGCAACAAGTTCACGGGCGTCCTCACCGGCAAGGGCGTCGAGTTCGGCGGCTCGTTCACCCGCACCGAGGCGACCGGCTACGGCCTCTGCTACTTCGCGGAGGAGATGCTGAAGTGCATGAAGAACGACAGCTTCCGCGGCAAGACGGTCGTCGTCTCCGGCGCCGGAAACGTCGCGCTCCACGCCGCGGAAAAGGCGGCGCAGCTCGGCGCGAAGGTCGTCGCGATGTGCGATTCGAACGGCTACGTCTACGATCCGCGCGGGATCGACGTCGCGGTCATGAAGCAGGTCAAGGAGGTCGAGCGCGCGCGCATCTCCGTCTACGCGGACCGCGTTCCGGGCGCGGAATACCACGCGGACCGCAAGGGCATCTGGTCGGTGAAATGCGACATCGCGCTGCCCTGCGCGACCCAGAACGAGCTCGACGCGGACGATGCGCGGAAGCTCGTCGCGAACGGCGTGACCGCCGTCGCGGAGGGCGCGAACATGCCGTCGACGCTCGAGGCGATCGAGGTCTTCCAGAAGGCGGGCGTCCTGTTCGCTCCGGCGAAGGCGGCGAACGCGGGCGGCGTCGCGGTCTCTGGCCTCGAGATGAGCCAGAACTCGATGCGCACGAACTACACGTTCGAGGAGGTCGACGAGAAGCTTCAGAGCATCATGACGAACATCTTCCACAACAGCTACGACGCGGCCGAAAAGTACGGCATGAAGGGCAATCTCGTCGCCGGCGCGAACATCGCGGGCTTCCTCAAGGTCGCCGACGCGATCGTCGGCCAGGGCATCATGCTCTAAAACGGCCCATAGGCTGTCAAGTAAAAACCTTGACACCTGTGAGCGGCGAAAAATCAAAACCCGAAAGGTGTCAACAAAAAATCTTGACAGGCAGAAACGCCTGTGATACGATGCTTCCGGAGCAGTCTGCTCCGGAGGCTTTTTTCATGTGGGATGAAATCACGGAACTCAGCATTCTATACGATTTCTACGGCGATCTCCTGCCCGGTAAGGTGCGCGAGATCTTTCGGCTGTACCACGAAGAGAACCTGAGCCTCGCGGAGATCGCGGAACGGTTCGGCATCTCCCGCCAGGGCGTCCATGAAAACGTCCGCCGCGCGGAGGAGAAGCTCCGGCTCTACGAATCGACGCTCGGCCTCGCAAAGCGCTTCACCGAACAGGAAGCCGTGCTGGACCGCCTGCGCGAATCGGTCGCCGAACTGAACTGCCGCATCCCGAACGACGCGCTGATCCAGACGATGGCGCGCGATATCGCCTCCCTCGAAGCGTAACCGAAAGGACAGACGAATGGCGTTTGAAGGCTTATCCGAAAAACTGCAGAACGTATTCAAGGGCCTGAAAGGAAAGGGCGTCCTGACCGAGGCCGACATCAACGCCGCGATGCGCGAGGTGAAGCTCGCGCTGCTCGAAGCGGACGTCAACTACAAGGTCGTCAAGGACTTCGTCGCCGACGTGAAGGAAAAGTCGCTCGGCAAGGACGTCCTCGAAAGCCTGACGCCCGCTCAACAGGTCATCAAGATCGTCCACGACGAACTCGTCGAGCTGATGGGCGGCTCCTCGTCGAAGCTGACGTTCAGCCCCTCCGGCTTTACGGTCTATATGCTCGTCGGCCTCCAGGGCACCGGTAAGACGACGACCGCGGGCAAGCTCGCCGCGTGGCTCGTGAAGCAGGGCAAGAAGCCGATGCTCGTCGCCTGCGACGTCCAGCGCCCGGCCGCGATCGACCAGCTCGAGATCGTCGGCGCCGGCGTGAACGTGCCGGTCTACACCGACCGCGCATCGAAGGTCCCCGAGGACATCGCGAAGGCGGCGATCAAAGAGGCCGAACGCAAGGGCTTCAACGTCGTCATCATCGACACCGCCGGCCGCCTCCAGATCGACGAGGCGCTGATGGACGAACTCGTGCGGATCAAGAAGGAGACGCGGCCCCACGAGATCCTCCTCGTCGTCGACGCGCTCGCCGGCCAGGACGCGGTCAACATCGCCTCCGGCTTCCACGACAAGCTCGGCGTGGACGGCGTGATCATGACGAAGCTCGACGGCGACTCCCGCGGCGGCGCGGCCCTCTCGGTCAAATCCGTCACCGGGAAGCCGATCAAGTTCATCGGCGTCGGCGAAAAATCCGACGCGCTCGAGGAATTCCATCCCGACCGCATGGCGAGCCGCATCCTCGGCATGGGCGACGTCCTGACGCTGATCGAAAAGGCCCAGGAATCGTTCGACGAGAAGAAGGCGGCCGAGCTCGAGCGGAAGATGCGGAAGAACCAGTTCACCCTGGAGGACTTCCTCGACCAGATGGGCCAGATCAAACACATGGGCGGCCTCGGAAAGATGCTCGAGATGCTGCCCGGCTTCAATTCCAACAAGGTCTCCTCGGACGAACTCGACAAGAGCGAGCGCGAATTCCGCCACATGGAAGCGATCATGCAGTCGATGACGCCCCAGGAGCGCAGGGATCCCTCGATCCTCAACGCCTCCCGCCGCCAGCGCATCGCGAAGGGCGCGGGCGTCTCCGTCTCCCAGATCAACTCCCTCGTCAAGAAATACGAGGAGATGCGGAAGATGATGAAGATGATGAACCAGTCCCCGAAGAAGATGAACCGCATCCTCGGGCGGTTCCGTTAAACACGGTGAAACGGCGCGAGCCTTCACAGATATACATCGGTTTTTCAACACTCTATTTTCAAACCAAAGGAGAACAAAACAATGGTAAAGATCAGACTCGTCAGACTCGGCGCAAAGAAGAAACCCTTCTACAGAGTAGTCGTAGCGGATTCCAGAACGGCCGCGACCGGCAGCGTCATCGAACAGATCGGCACGTACGACACGCTGAAGAATCCCCCGGAGATCAAGGTCGACGTCGAAGCGGCCAAGAAGTGGCTCGCGAACGGCGCCCAGCCGACCGAGACCGTCAAAGCGCTCCTGAAAAAGGCCGGCGTCTACGAGAAATAAAGGCGGTCCGTCATGGTTGAATTGGTTGAAGCCATCGCCAGATCGCTCGTCGACCACCCCGAAAACGTCTCGATCCGGACGACCGAGGACGCCTCGGGCCTGACGATCGAACTGTCCGTCGACCCGGACGATATGGGAAAGGTCATCGGAAAACAGGGGCGCATCGCCAAGGCGATCCGCACGGTCGTGAAGGCTGCCGCAACGAAAGAAAACAAGAAGGTAACGGTGGAGATCGTCCAGTAACGGTTTCCCCGTCCGGTTCGGAGAAGACGAATGAACGAAAAGAAGACACGCGTTCCCGGAACGGAACCGCTTCCGGACGGCACGTACTACGTCGGGGATCTGATCGGCCTCCGCGCGCTCGACGAAACGGGCGCGTTCGTCGGAACGGTCACCGGCGTCCTGATGACGAAGCAGCAGTGCCTCGAGATCGCCGCGGGGATGACTCCGGACGATCTCGCGGAACTCGAGCGGAAGCGCGTCGAAGCCCAGGCGGAGGCGGATGAGAAGATCCGGGAGTTCGAGCGGAAGATCCGCGAGAATCCGGGCTCCGTCCCGAATCCCGAAAAGGCGCTCCGGGCGAAGAAGAAAAAGTGGAACGCGGCGGTCCCGAAGCCGAAGACGTTTCTCGTTCCGTTCGTCAGCGCGTACGTGCGCGAGGTCGAACCGGAGAACGGAACGCTCCGCCTGACGGACGTGAACGGACTCATGGACATCTGAACGCGATGAAGATTACGGTTCTCACGCTGTTCCCCGATATGTTCGGCGCGGTGCTCGCGGATTCGATCCTCGGGCGCGCCCGTTCGGAGGGGATCCTGGATGTGGAACTCCGGAACATCCGGGACTACACGCTCGATAAGCACGGAAGGACGGACGATTCGCCCTTCGGAGGCGGTGCGGGGATGGTCTTTACCCCCGAACCGTGTTTTCGTGCGCTTCGGGCGGTCGGGACCGGATCGCGTATCCTGTATCCGTCTCCGCGCGGAAAGCTCCTCGACCGCGCTCTGATCGAGGACCTCGCGAAGGAGGAGAACCTCGTCATCCTCTGCGGCCACTACGAAGGGATCGACGAGCGCATCCTCGACGCGTTCGATATCGAGGAGGTCTCGACCGGCGACTATATCCTGACCGGCGGCGAGATCCCCGCGATGACGATCATCGACGCCGTCGCGCGCTTCCTGCCCGGCGTGCTCGGGAACGAGACGTCGAACGATGAGGAATCGGTCTACAGCGGGCTCCTCGAGTATCCCCAGTACACGAAGCCGCGGACGTTCGAAGGCATGGACGTTCCGGACGTCCTCCTGTCGGGGGACCACGAACGGATCCGCCTGTGGCGCTTCGAGCAGTCCCTCCGCCTGACGAAGGAACGGCGTCCCGATCTGTTCGCCGCGTTCACCGCCTCCCATGAACAGGCCCTCCGCGCGAAGAAGCCGCCGCTCAAAGACGGCGATCTGACGCGGAAGGAACTCGCGCTCCTGAAGGAGATCGCGCAGGAGGACGACCGATGAACGGCAAGGGATCGCGCATCTTCTGGATCATCTTCTTCCTGATCGTGGCGGGCCTCGCCGTCGTCATCTACGTCATTCCGGGCGCCCAGAGCCTTCTGGCCCAGACGTCCGTCGTCGAGTACGGAGAGATCATCCTCCGGACCGAGACGGAGGCGTATCTGGTGCGGGAGGAGACGGCGTTCCCCGAATCGGGACCCGGCGCCGCGTATTTCTACGAGGAGGGCGAACGGATCCGGAAGGGGTCGAACCTCTACCAGATCGGCGGCGCGACGAAGCGGGCCGAATGGAGCGGCGCCGTGAGCTATTACGTCGACGGCCATGAGGACGTCCTCACGCCCGAAACGATGGAGACGATCGGCCGCGCAACGGTCGAGTCGTGGTATCCGGTCACGGAAGGCGCGGAGGGCGGAGAAACGGTCAGCCAGCCCGGCGATTCGCTCGGAAAGATCAAGCTCGTCCGCGAGGACGAGTGGTTCCTGCTCTACTGGACCGAGGCGGCCGACGCGAAGAACTACGCCGTCGGCAAGACCGTCAGCGTGACGTTCGCGGACGGAACGGTCCTGCCGATGACCGTCCGCACCGTCGCGGAAGAGGAGAACGGCGTGCGCATCATCCTTCGCACGACGCGCTTCTACGACGCGATGCAGAAGGACCGCCGGACGGAGATCTCGGTCGTCACGAGCGACCGGACGGGCCTTCTCGTGAAGAACACGTGCATCGGCTACGCCGACAACATGGAAGGCGTCTGGGTCAAACAGGTCTCGGGCGATTTCCGGTTCGTTCCCGTGAACGTCCTGTCGACGGACGGAACGTATTCCGTCGTTTCGGAGGGATCGTTCACCCGTACGACGACGGAGGGCGGAACGGCCCGCCAGACGACGATCAACGCGTACGACGAGATCCGGAACACGCCGCCGAAGGAGGAATGAAGGACGAAAATGAGCATTCAGGACAACATCCGCGCGGTCGAACGCGAAAAAGCGGAGGCGGCGAAGCGCGCCGGCCGGAAGCCGGAGGACGTGCTCCTCGTCGCCGTGACGAAGACCCACGGGCCGGAGATGATCAATGAGGCGATCGACGCGGGCATCACCGACATCGGCGAAAACAAGGTCCAGGAGATCGTCGACAAGTACGATCGCGTGAAGCCGGTCCGCTGGCACATGATTGGACATTTACAGACAAATAAGGTAAAATATATCGTCGACAAGGTGTCGCTGATCCACTCCGTTGATTCGTTCCGTCTGGCATCCGAAATCGACAAACGCTGCGCAAAGATCGGCCGGACGATGGACGTTCTGATCCAGGTCAATCCGGCCGGAGAGGCGCAGAAATCGGGCGTTCCGCCGGAGGAGGCGGAGCCGCTCATCCGGGAGATCCTGAAGGAGCTCCCGAATCTCCGCGTGAAGGGGCTGATGCTCGTCGCGCCGGAGGCGGACGATCCGGAAGACGTCCGGAAATGGTTCCGCGAAGTGAAAGCGCTGTACGATACGTGTGCGGCGATCGAAGACCCTCACCTCAGCTTCGAGTGGCTGTCGATGGGCATGTCCCACGACTTCCCCGTCGCCGTCGAGGAGGGCGCAAATCTGATCCGAGTCGGCACCGCGATCTTCGGTGCCCGTGATTACACAAAAAAGGAGAACTGACATGGGCGAAGGATTTCTCAGCAAGGTAAAGAATCTGGTCGGTATTGAAGAAGTGGAAGAGGACGAGATCCTCGAAGACGAACCCGTCAAGGAAACGCCGAAGCGCGAAGCGCCGAAGAAGGAAGAACGTCCCGCGTACGAACCGAAGACGTTCACGCCGCGGAAGGAAACGCGCGAGGAGCCCTCGTCCGCCGATCGCGGAACGGGCGCCGTGAACCGTCTGACGAAGCAGCTCAACATGATCGTCATCGAACCGAAGTCCTTTGACGAATGCCCGCGTCTCGTCGACAGCCTCAAAGGCAAGAAACCCGTCATCATCAACCTCGAAAAAGTCGAATCCGAAACGGCCCGCAAGATCTTCGACTTCCTGTCGGGCGCGACGTACGCGCTCTCCGGAAACGTCCAGAAGGTCTCCGCCAACATCTTCCTCTTCGCCCCGGAGAACGTCGACATCACGGCGCCGGCCGAAGGAAGAACGGCCTTTCAGGAAACCATCAAAAGCCCTTGGAGATAACAGAGACCGGGAGGGATAGGACATGATCACACCCCAGGATATCCAGAGCAAGGAATTCACCCGCGGCGTCCGCGGCTACAAGGAAGAGGAAGTCGATTCGTTCCTCGACGAGATCACGATCGAACTCGAGAAGCTCCAGTCCGAAAACCGGATGCTGAAGGACCAGGTCGCTCAGAACGCCGAGACGCTCGAACACTACCGCGCCCAGGAAGGGACGCTCCTCGAGACGCTCGAGGCGGCCAAGGCCCTGATGAGCGACATCTCCGCGTCGTCCGAGAAGCGCGCGAAGATCCTGCTGAAGAACGCCGAGCTCGACGCCGAGCTGATGCAGAAAGAGGCGAAGGAGGCCGTCGAACGGCTGACGAGCGAAACGGCAGAGCTCCGCAACCAGTACCGCGAGTTCCGTTCGAAATTCCGCACGTTCCTTGAGGCGGAAATGCTCCGGCTCGACTCCATCTCCGAAACGGACATCTTCGGCGAGAAGGATATGGAAGAGCTGAAGACGCTGACGGAGCCGACGAAATAGCGATGGGCTATTATCTCATCACGATCCTCTGGGTGGCGCTCGATCAGTGGACGAAGAAGTGGACCGTCACGAACATGACGATCGGACAGACGATCCCGCTGATCGAGAACGTCTTCCATCTGACCTACAGCAACAACTACGGCGCCGCCTTCAGCATCCTTCAGAACAAACAGACCTTTCTGATCCTCTTTACGGGCATCATGATGATCGCGATGATCGTCTACATGTTCTCCCAGCGGAAGAAGGTCGGCGCGTGGGTCATGGTCTCGCTCGCGCTGATCGTCGGCGGCGGGATCGGAAACCTGATCGACCGCGTCGTCAACGGCTACGTCGTCGACATGCTCGATTTCCGTCTCTGGAACCCGATCTTCAACGTGGCGGACGTCGGCGTGACGTGCGGCTGCGTCCTTCTCGTGCTCGCGGTCTTCTTCTCGGAGCCCGCGTTCCGCAAGAAGACGAAGCAGATCCGCCGGACGAAGCGGGAGGAAGACGAACGGAAGACCGGCGCCAAGACGGCCGAAGAGGACAGACAATGAACGGACCGCATCCGGAAAACCGAACGGAAGAGGAGGAACTCTTCCGCTTTTCCGTATCGGAGGCGGAGGACGGCACGCGCCTCGACCGGCTTCTCGCGGCGCTCGTCGAGGACTGCTCGCGGTCGTATCTGGCGCGCCTCGTCGAGGAGGGAAACGTCCGCGTGAACGGCGCCGTCTGCACGGTCAAGAAACGGGCCGTCCGGACCGGGGACGACGTCTCGCTCCGCCTCGATCCGCCGCGGGAGCTCTCCGCCGAACCGGAGGACATCCCGCTCGATATCGTCTATGAAGACGGCGATCTGCTCGTCGTCAACAAACCGAAGGGACTCGTCGTCCATCCGGCGGCCGGAACGCCGTCGGGGACGCTCGTGAACGCGCTCCTGTGGCACTGCCGCGGGAACCTGTCGTCGATCAACGGCGTGATCCGGCCCGGGATCGTCCACCGCATCGACAAGGACACGTCCGGGCTTCTCGTCATCGCGAAGACGGACGCGGCCCACAAAAGCCTTTCGGACCAGCTCGCCGCCCATACGGTGACGCGCGCGTACCGCGCGATCTGCGCGGGCGTTCTGAAGGAGGACGCGGGAACGATCAATCGCCCGATCGGCCGCGACCCGAAGAACCGCCTCAGGAACGCGTGCACGGCGCCGGCGCGGCCGGAGGAGCACCTCACGGAAGGATACCCGCTTCCGGCCGGGAGCCGCGAGGCCGTGACGCACTGGACCGTCCTCGAACGGCTCCGCAACGCGACGTACCTCGAATGCCGGCTGGAGACCGGACGCACCCACCAGATCCGCGTCCACCTCGCGTCGATCGGCCATCCGCTCGCGGGCGACCCGCTCTACGGGCGGAAGGACGGGACCGGCGCGAAGACCCAGATGCTCCACGCGGGGCTTCTCGGGTTCGTCCATCCGTCGAGCGGCGCGTACATGGAATTCACTTCGCCGCTGCCGGCGGATTTCGAGGCGCTCCTTTCGCGCCTCCGCAACTCGTAACAGACGCGCCGCTCGGAGACGCATATCCGCAAACCGCCGCTGTCTGAAAAGGAGAAACGTATGCCGAAGAAAGAAAACCGTACACAGAAAAGCGCCGGCAGCGCAAAGCCGGCCGCTAAAGCGGCGCCGAAGAAGGCCGCGCCGGCGGCGAAAAAGACCGTAACGGCGGAGGACAAGGCGCCGAAGAAGAAGGCCGTATCGGCGGAGGACAAGGCGCCGAAGAAGATCGCGCTCGCGAAGGCGGGGACGATGCTTGCGCCGGTGCCGGCCGTCGTCGTCTCGTGCGGAAAGACCGGAGTCGACGCGAACATGCTCACGATCGCGTGGGTCGGGACCGTGAACTCGGATCCGCCGATGCTCTCGGTCTCCGTGCGCCGCGAACGGTTCTCCCACGACCTGATCGTGCGCGAGAAGGCGTTCGTCGTCAACCTGCCGTCCCGCGACCAGGTCCGCGCCGTCGACTGGGTCGGCGTGAAGTCCGGCCGCGACGTCGACAAATGGGCGGCGATGAAGCTGACCCAGGATCCGGCCGATCTCGTGGCGTCGCCGCTGATCCGGGAGTTCCCGATCAACCTCGAATGCAGGGTCGTGAAGACCGTCGAACTGCCGAGCCACGACATGTTCATCGCGGAGATCGTGCGCGTCCACGTCCGGGAGGACCTGGTCGACGCGAAGGGCGCGTTCCACCCCGAGTGGGCGGGCCTCGTCGCGTACACCCACGGCACGTATTTCCCGGTCGCGCGGACGCGCCTGCTGAAACAAGGCGAATCGGTGATGAAGCCGAAGACCGCCAAACGCATCCTCAACGAACGGAAAGCAAAGCGCAGGGATGCGCGGAGAAAGTAACATGAGTGATCAAACCACAGCCGAACGCGTCGTCGCGAACCGCTCGGCGCGCTACAAACGGAAAAAGAAGAAAGCGACCGGCAAGACGATCGTCGGCCGGATCCTTCTCGTCCTCTTCACGACGATCCTCGCGATCGTCCTCGCGCTCGCGATCACGGTCGCAACGATCGTCAAGGGGCCGTCGGAGGCGGCGAAGGAACTCTTCGTCTCGACCGTCCTCGAATCGGGCAACCTCAAGTTCCTCGCGAACGTGTTCCTCACGCCCGAAGAGGTCCAGGAGATCGTCGACCGGGTCTCGATGAAGAAAATGGATACGAACATCGACACGGAGCTGATCCACACCGACACCGAGGTCAAGGGCAACTTCGACGAGAACGGCGTCGAGATCGTGGACGTCAAAGGCCGTGATTATATCGCGACGCTGATGATCGTGAAGGATCCTTCGAAGGTGATCGTCGGCTCGACGTATCCGTGGCAGGAAAAAGGCGAAACGCTCGACGTGATCGTGGAGCGGATGGGCGCGATCGGCGGCGTGAACGGCGGCCTCTACGCGGCGGATCTGAACAAGGGCGGAAGCCCCTACGGCGTCTGCGTCTCGAACGGCGAGATCCAGTACAACGCGCCGGAGGGCTGGCCGGGGCTCTATCTGATCGGGCTCGACAACAACAACCTCCTCCGCATCGTAAACATCGAGGGCTGGAACCGCACGAAGCTGAAGGAATTCATCGAGACCGAAGGCATCCGCGACGCTGTCGCCTTCCAGGAGGAATCGTCCGACGTCAACAACCACTTCGTTCCGCTCGTCATCAACGGCGAGCCGCGCGAGCTGGCGGGCGCCGGATCCGGCAGGAATCCCCGTACGGCGATCGGCCAGCGGGCGGACGGCGCGATCCTTCTGCTCGTCACGGACGGGCGCGGTTCCGGGGGTCATCTCGGCGCGACGGCGGCCGACCTGATCGCCGTCATGACCAAGTACGGCGCCGTGAACGCGGCGAACCTCGACGGCGGATCCTCGTCGTGCATGTTCTACAACGACGAATGGTACCGGACCTCCGTCACGCTCTACTACGCGAACAAGTCGTGGAACCTGCCGACGGCGTTCTGCGTGATGAAAGGGGGCGAGTAGGATGAAGAAACACCGCGCGACATTCCGCACGTATTACATCCTCTACGTGTTCATCCTGATCCTGCTCCTTGTGGCGGTCTATTTCTCCGTCCGGTCGATCCTCGTATCCTACGAACAATCCGTTTCGGACAAGACCGCCGTCCGGCTCGTCGAAAACGCGACGGGGAAGAGCTCCGAGCTGTGGCAGTACATGAACGACCGCTGCTTCGGCGCGGATCAGCCCGGCGACCCGGCGGCGCGGAAGCAGCGCTTTGAGTCGACGATCGCGCGCGCGAAGCTGACCGCCGTTCCGGCCGCGGGCAATTACGATTCCCAGCATCCCGTCTATAACATCCTTGCTGACGGCAAGCCGTTCCTGACGATCGCCCTGAAGGAGACCTCGACGACGACGAAACTCGGCATTCTGACGCAGTCGGAGTGGGACGTCGAATCGTGCTTCCTGCGCGCGGAGAATGCGGAGAACGCCGACATCCGGCTGAATCCGGACCATACGTATTCCTGCACGATCTCGGCGCCGAGCGACTTCACCGTCCGGATCGACGGCGTGACCGCTCCGCTCGCAAACGCCGAATACGCGCCGCTCGACGAATTCCAGTACGTCGCGCCGTTTACGGGCGTGCCCGAACTGATGACGTGGACGTTCGAGAACCTGCCGTTTGAGCCGACGGTCACCGTCGTGAACAACGCGGGAGAGAACGTCGAACTCACGGAAAAGAACGGCGTCTACACGG
>JAEEUO010000007.1 GCA_016286935.1 Bacillota bacterium
TCCCTTGAAATTCCGCCGTTTCCGGACGAAGTTCAGCGCCTCGCAGATCAGCGGCGTCACGACGCAGATCAGGGCGAGCGCGATCACGAGCCGGAGTCCGACGGCCTGGATCGAGAGGCGGTTGCAGAGTCCCTGCGCCGCGATCAGGACGATCATATGGTAGAGGTAGATATGGTAGCTGTTGCGGTCGATCCAGCGGACGACGCGGCCGTCCGGGAGCTTCGTGTCCGCGAGGCGTAGCGTCAGGCCGGACAGCTCCAGGATCGCGCTGACGTAGAAGGCGAGCTGGACGACGCCGAAATAGCCGATCGCGACGCCCCACTTCTCCGAGAACCACAGCAGGGCGAAGTAGATCGCCGTGACGGCGAGGAACAGCGCGTGGATCGCGTTCTTCCGCTCCGTGAGGTACTCCGCCCAGCGGTCGTAGTTCGCGCCCGCGAGGCAGCCGAGCATCCAGACGGCGAGATACGAGAGGAAGATGCGGTCGGTGTAGTTGAGGATCGCGGTCCAGACCGACATCCCGCCGTTGATCCCGGGCAGGACCGATGCGGGGGCCTGGATGACCGGGCGGAACGCGAGCGTCGCGAAGCACGCGAACGCGAAGAGGACCGTCGGGTTGCACCTCCGGACGAGAGCGCGCCAGAGCGGCATCAGAAGAATGAACTGGAACAGCGCGACGATGAAGTACGTATGGGACGAGATCGTGCCGAGCAGGTAGAACTGCGCGGCCTTTCCCAGCGTGAAGGGATAGCCGAACGCGAAGTGGTAGGCGACGTAATAGACCGTCACCGCGACGAGATACGGAACGATGACCGACAGGAACCGCTTCCTGTAATACGTGCCGAGCGGCTCCGGCTCCTTCCGCAGGAACGATTTCAGGCCGGACAGGAACAGGAACCCGTAGACGGCCATCGAGATGATCGTCCACGGCACATAGACGAGCCACCACCGCCCGCTCCCGCGCGGAAGCCCGACGACCGCTTCGCTGAGGAGATGGATGAAGATGACCATCACGCACAGCGCCGCGTTCATCAGCGACAGTTCCGGTTTTCGTTTTGTCCGGACGGATTCGTTCGTGTCCATAAAGGTTTCGCTTTCCTTCCCGCGAATAGAGGAGTACAATAGCAGTAGGTATCGGCTCGAAGCGACACCACTAACCTACAATATGTAGACGCGGTTGTCAATCGGCGCCCCCGCCTTTTGCCGGGCCGAAAGGGAGTTTTTATGAAGACAAAGAACACGAAACGGATGCTTCCGCCGCTCTCGCCGGACAGAAAGCGCGCCATCAGAGCCCGCAAGCGCCGCGACGCGCTCCGGAAGATCCCGTTCGCCGCCGTCACGCTGGCGGCCGGCACGCTTCTCTATCTCATCGTGCCGCACCGCGCCCCCAACGTCGCGGTCGCCCCGTTTATCGGGAGGAACTTCGCCCACCGCGGGCTCCATACCCCCGACAAATCGATCCCCGAGAATTCCCTCGCCGCGTTCGACGCCGCCTGCCGGAAGGGCTACGGCTCCGAGCTCGACGTCCAGCTCTCCAACGACGGTCAGGTCTTCGTCTTCCACGACGACACGCTCGACCGCGTGACCGGAACGCCGGGCGTCGCGGAATTCCTGCCCTGGAGCGAGCTGAAGACGCTCCGCCTCTGCGGCACGGACGAGACGATCCCGCTGTTCGAGGACGTCCTCAGGACCGTGGACGGCCGGACGCCTCTGATCGTCGAACTGAAATCCACCGAGCGCTATCCCGAACTCTGCGAAAAGACGCTCGATCTCCTTCTCCGCTCCCGCGAGGAGACCGGCCTCGAATTCTGCGTCGAATCGTTCGACCCGCGCATCGTGGCGTGGTTCAAAAAGAACGCGCCGCTGATCGTCCGCGGCCAGCTCTCCGCCCCGACGGAAAACCTCGCCGGCGAAAACCCGACGCTGCTCCGGAAGTTCCAGTCGTTCGCCTGCGGGAACCTCCTCGCGAACGTTCTCGGCCGCCCGAACTTCATCGCCTACCGCGTCGGCCCGAAGCCGTTCCCCGTCGCGCTCTGCCGGAAGCTCGGCGCGCCGCTCGTCGTCTGGACGAGCCTCGACCCGAAGGAGGAACAGACCGCCGACTGCGTCATCTTCCAGTTCTATGAACCGTCCCCGCGGTTCCGCTGATCTCTCCGTTATCGACCCGCTGCCCCCGCCAAAAAGGAGTTCCCCATGAAAACCATGAAACTCAGCTACAAGCGCACGATCTTCGTCGGATTCGCGTTCTTCCTGATCTGCCTCTTCTGGCAGGCCTACGACACGATCATCCCGAAGATCCTGACCGACAAATTCGGCATGAGCCAGACCGGATCGGGCTTCATCATGGCCCTCGACAACATCCTCGCGCTGTTCATGCTCCCGCTGTTCGGCAACATCTCCGACAAGTGCAAGAGCAAGTACGGCCGCCGGACGCCGTTCATCGTCGTCGGCACGATCCTCTCCGTCATCCTGCTCTTCACGCTGACGTTCGCCGACGCGGCCCAGCTGAAGCAGGTCGCCGACGTCGCCCCGACGAATCCGGACGCCCAGACGATCCTCTATGACGCGGATCTGACGATCCGGACGCCCGCCGGCAAGACGGTCGTCGTGAAGGAGGAGTTCTCCCGCGAAGAGTTCCAGGCGATCCCGATGACGCTCCACGACGGCTCTGCGAACCCCGAGTACGCGAGCTACGTCATCCCGGCCCGCCAGGCCTACGCCTCGACGATGACGGCGGCGAACAACAAGCCGCTCATCTTCTTCATCGTCGTCCTTTTGCTGCTCCTGATCGCGATGGCGACGTTCCGGAGCCCCGCGGTCGCGCTGATGCCTGACGTCACGCTGAAGCCGCTCCGCTCGAAGGCGAACTCGATCATCAACTTAATGGGGGCGCTCGGCGGGATCGTCGTCTTGATACTCGGCATGGTCTTCGGCACGGGCAAATCGATGAACGTGCTGATGAGCTACCGGACGTACTTCCTGATCTGCTGCGGCATCATGCTCGTGGCGCTCGGCCTCTTCCTCTGGCAGGTCCGCGAACCGAAATTCGTACAGGAGATGCAGGAGAAATCCGCCGAGCTCGGCCTCGATACCGAAGCGGAGGAGGACTACGAGGAGATCATCCGCGAGGCGGACGAGAAGGCCGCCGAAGCCGGCCAGGAGGCGCCCGTCCGCAAGAAGACGCTCTCCGCGGACGAAAAGAAATCGCTCTACCTGATCCTCGCCTCCGTCATCCTCTGGTTCCTCGGCTACAACGCCATCACCTCGAAATACTCCGTCTACGCCTCGAGCGTCCTCGGCCTCGACTACGCGATGACGCTGACGATCGCCAGCGCCGCCGCCATCGTCGCCTACATCCCCGCCGGCATCATCGCCTCGAAGATCGGCCGCCGGAAGACGATCCTCGCGGGCGTCGTCCTGCTCGCGGCGTCGTTCCTGTTCGCGTCGTTCATGACCGCCGGCTCCTCGCCGATCCTGATGAACATCTTCTTCGTCACCGCCGGCATCGGCTGGGCGACGATCAACGTCAACTCCTACCCGATGGTCGTCGAGCTCGCGACGGGCGACGAAGTCGGCAAATACACCGGATTCTACTACACCGCCTCGATGGCCGCCCAGACCGTGACGCCGATCTTCTCCGGCTTCCTGATGGACCACCTCGGGATGCGGATCCTCTTCCCGTACGGCGCCCTCTTCGTCGCGGCCGCGTTCGTGACGATGATGTTCGTCCGCCACGGCGACAGCGTCCTGCTTGCTCCCTCGAAGAAAAAGGAAGCGTAACGAATGGCAACGACGAAAGGCGCTAAAACAAAATTCCGGAACCGGGTCATCATCTACTTCGTGACGTTCATCCTCTCCGTCGTCTATCTGATCGTCGGCAACCGCATCGCGACGGACGGGCAGGAGATCTTTCCGTCCGACTACGAAGGGTCCGTGCGCGCGCGGGTCGAGGTCATCAACGACGTGCGCGAGGCGAACTACGCGCTCGAAGGCATGGAGCCGATGACCGGCTACACGATCTACTTCGAGGCGCGGATCCTCCAGGGTTCCCAGAAAAACGAGGTCGTCTACTCGATGCAGACGATCGACCCGTATTACTATCCCCAGCCGAAGCAGGTCACGGTGGGCGACCGGATCCTGATCTTCCCCGATTCGGATATGGATGAGAACGCCGACTGGATCATGCTCGAGTACGTCCGGACCGACGCGCTCGTCTGGCTCGGGGTGATCTTCGCCGTTCTGCTCCTGCTCTTCGGCCGGATCAAGGGCTTCAACACGCTCGTCTCGCTCGCGTTCACGTGCCTCGCGGTGTTCAGCGTCTTCATCCCCGCCGTCCTCGCGGGCCAGAACGTCTACGTCTGGGCGATCGTGACGTGCGTCTACATCATCATCATGACGCTTCTGATCGTCTACGGCGTCAACCGCAAATCGATCGCGTCGGGGATCGGCTGCATCGCGGGCGTCGCGACGGCAGGCCTCATCACCCTGATCATGGACAGGATCATCCACCTCACCGGCATGCTCAACGAGGAGTCGCTCTACCTCTCGATGTACAACGCGAAGATCGACCTCAAGGCCGTCATCTTCGCCGCGGTCATCATCGGCGCGATCGGCGCCGTCATGGACGTTTCGATGTCGATCTCCTCGTCGCTCACCGAGATCTCGATCGTGTCGCGCGATCCGACGCCGCGGAAGCTCATCCGCTCGGGCCTCGCGATCGGCCGCGACATCATGGGCACGATGGCGAACACGCTCGTCCTTGCCTACATCGGCTCGTCGATCTCCGTCGTCCTGCTCCTCGTCGCCCACAACAGATCCCTGCTCGAGCTGATGAACCGCGAGATGATCGTCGTCGACGTCCTCCAGGCGCTCGTCGGATCGTTCGGCATCCTCCTGACGATCCCGCTGACGTCGCTCGTCTGCGCGATCCTCTTCCGCCGGTCCCAAAAAGCCCGCGAACAAGCAAAAGCCGCCCGCGAGGGGTGGCTTGACACAGAGGCTCGATAACAACTTTTCCGGAGCGGTTCCGTACTATTCGAACTTCCGCACGGCGCTCAGATACCGTCCGAGCACCCCGATGTTCACGTAATAGTACGAGAACCGCTCTTCTTTTTTGATTTCGATGAGGCCGGAGCGCGCGAGCGCCGCGACGTGCTGGGAGATCGTCGCCTGGGCGTAGTCGAACGCCTGCACGAGGTCCTTGTTGCAGACCTTCTCGCGTTCACGGTTGCGCAGATAGATGTACCGGAAGATCCGGAGCCTCGCGGGGTGCGCGAGCGCGTCCGAGATCTGCGCGGTGAAGAGGATCTCCTCGTCGTTCATCGTATCGGTCTGTTTTCTGAGGCGCATGGTCCGGTCCTTTCCGCGGTTCCGCTACTTCGCGTAGATGTTGTTGTGTTTCAGGTAATACTGGCAGTACAGGATCTCCCGCTCGCGCGCAAGGACCTCTTCGCCCGGGTCCTTCGCGAAGGTGCCGTCCGCCAGAACGTAGAACTCCGCCTCGCGGTTGACCGCGATCGCCTGCTCCCTTTGGAAGTCGCGCTCAAGCTGCATGAACGCGGGGCCTTCCCAGCCGGCCATGTCGAACAGCTTTCCGATCAGGAAGAACGGGGACGAACAGCCGCCGTCGCCCGAGAACCGGGCCGTCTTCTCCTCTTCGGAGAGGCCCTCCCCGAGGACCTCCTTCGCCGCGTCGTTCATCCAGATCACGTAGCTCGTCGAGAAGTAGTTGAGCATGCCCTCCTCCGTGCCGAGATCGAGATTGATGCCGAGGCCCTCGTAGACGCTGTTGCCGCCGCCGAGCCACGGTTTGTGGTCGCCGAAGAAGATCAGCGCGATCGGCCGGTCGGATCCGCGCGCGTGGTCGACGAACGTTCCGAGCGCCTGATTCGTCTGGTAGATGCCGTTGAAGTAGTTGCTGAGGATGTTCCGGAGCCCGTCGCCGCCCTCCTGACCCGCGAACTGCGTTTCCGAAACGAAGCGGATCGCCGGCGCGGACGCGTCGCTGTAGGGCGCGTGGTTCTGGTAGGTGACGTTGAAGTTGAAGTACGGCTTCGTTTTGTCGCGCTCCTCGTACAGGCGCCACACGTCCTCGAGGAAGACCGCGTCGGGAACGATGCCGTCCTCGTATCCGAACGCTTCGTAGCGGTTCTGGCGGAAGTAGTACTCGTCGAAGCCGAGCCGTTCGTTGATGTTGCGGCGGTTGTAGAACCAGTTTTCGCCCGGGTGCGCGCCGGTCACGGTGTAGCCCTGGTCCTTGAAGTAGCGGACGAATGACGTCGAGTCTTCGTAGTAATCGTCGTTCGACGTGTCGAAGCCGGTCAGGAAGTTGCGTTCGCTGTTGATCGTCCGGGCCGCGAAGATGTTCGTGACGAGCTGCCCGGAAACGCCTTCCGCGCAGATCCTGTGCCATTCGCCGTAGATGTCGACGTCGTCCGTGAAGTCGATCTCGTCATAACCGGAAAAGTCCGCGAACGCCTCGAGCATGACGGCGATGACGTCGATCTTTTTGTCCTCCGGGATGTCGGCGTCGGTGTAGCGGGCGAGAATACTCTTCGCGAGCTCTTCGGAATAGCCGTCGACGGGGCGTTCGACCGAACGGTAGACCGAGCGGAAGAACGAGAACACGAACCCGTGGGAGACGTACTGGTCGGCCGGATCGTAGCGCTGGAGGTACGTCGAATCGCTCGCGAGGTCCGTATAGTAGTACGCGGATTCGCTGTTGTACAGCGGGAAGATGACGAGGGCGATGAGCGCGATCAAAATCGCGAGGCAAACGGCTCGAACGGTCAGGGCGGCAGACCGGCGGACGGTCTTTCCGGTCTTTCCTTCACGGAAGCGGCGCCGCCGGACGATGCTCATCGCGACGAAGGCCGCGAGCAGAAGGCCGAAGAGGACGATCTCCGCGATCATCCAGCGCGTCAGGACGATCGGATAGCGCTCCGAGATGTTCCCGACCTCGCGGAGGATCCGCAGATCGGCCGCGACGACCGGATCGCTGCGGTAATAGATCTTGAAATAGTTCGTGAACGACCCGAAGAGGAAGATGACCATCGGAGGGATCGCCGCCGCCCACACGCGCCCCGTGAGGAGCCAGAAGCCGACCGTGAGAACGACGACCGGCAGGAGGTTCAGCGCGATCACGATCGGATGCGTGAGAAAATCGCGCGTCAGCTCAGCCGTCACGTTTCCGTAGCGCGCCGTGTTCAAAAGGACCGCGAGGCCGAGCGCGGCGCCGAACAGGACCGCGAGGATCCCGTCGATCGCGATCTGCTTCCGGGTCAGGCTGAACCGGCGTTCCTTCTTCGCGTGCTTTCCCGCCCTGCGCACCGTGCGCGGCGCGGGTGCCGCCGTTTGTTTTTCGTTTTCCTTCGTCATGGGATCGTTTTCTTCTCCGTCTCCGGCCAAAAGCGCCGGGGGCTGTTTTATGAATACCGGTACGCAAGAGCGCCGTTCGCGCTCTTCTGCCGTTTGATCATCGGTACGCAGGAGCGCCTGTCGCGCTCTTCTGCCGTTTGGTCACCGGTACGCAAGAGCGCCTGTTGCACTTATTTGTGGTAGGTTTCGTTGCTGCGGATCTTGAACGCGCGGTAGATCTGCTCGAGCAGAACGACGCGCATGAGCTGGTGCGGGAACGTCATCGGGGAGAACGACAGCCGGAAATCGGCGCGGCGGCGCACGTCGCCGGAGACGCCGAGGCTTCCGCCGATCACGAACGCGAGGCGGCTCTTCCCCTCGACCGCGAGCTCCTCCATCCTTGCGGCGAACGCTTCGGAGGAGAGCTCCTTTCCGGAGACGTCGAGCAGGATCATAAAAGTGCCCTCCGGGATCCGTTCCAGGATCCGCTTGCCCTCTTCGGCCTTGACGTTCTCCTCGTCCTTCGCCGACGCGTTCTTCGGGAGCAGCTCCTCGCGGACCTCGTCCACGGCGAGCGTGCAGAACCGCGAGAGCCGTTTCGCGTATTCGGAGACGGCGTCCCGCCAGTAGGCCTCTTTCAGTTTTCCGACGCAGACGATTCGGATCTCGGTCATGGCGTTTTCCTTTCACACACGTCCGCTATTATAGCACGGATTCCGGAAAAATGCATCGTTAATTGACGATTTTTCCGCATTTCCGCCCGTTTCCGCGCAGGAAAAAGCCGCATCGCCTAATAACGATGCGGCGCGGATTTTCAACATTTTAAACGCAAAAGACCTCCGAGATCGTATCCCGGACGAGGATCTTCACCTCGAGGTCCCGCCCGATCCGGAAGCCCGCCTCCTCGACGGCGTTCGCGAGCGTCTGCCACGCCATCTCGGGGAAGTTGTTCTGCTTGGAGAGGTGGGCGAGCGCGACCGTCTTCGGCGCCGTCCCCTCGCGCAGGAGCTCGCAGACGAGCTCGGCCGCCGTATCGTTCGAGAGGTGGCCGTAGCATCCGAGGATGCGCTGCTTCAGAAACCACGGGTAGCTGCCGATCCGGAGCATCCCGACGTCGTGGTTTGCCTCGAGGACGAGGAGGTCGGCCTGTCTCGCCTTTTCGCGGATCTCGTCGGTGATCACGCCGGTGTCGGTCACGACCGTGACGCGGCTCCCGCCCGAGACGAACGAATACCCCATCGCCGCGACGGCGTCGTGGGAGAGGTGGAACGGCTCGACGGTGATGTCGCCGACCGCGAACGGCTCCGAAAACCGGCAGGTCCTCCTCCCGGGGATCCGCGAGCCGGCAAACGGCGGAAGGTGTTCGATCGCCTCCCACGTTTCCTCGTTCGCGTAGACCGGCAAAGGCTCCGGCTCACCGCCCTCCCCGGCATCGGGCCGTTTCAGCCCGCGCGGGCCCGCGAGCGCTCCGACGGAGCGGATGTGGTCGCTGTGCTCGTGGGTGATCAGAACGGCCGCGACGGATTCCTCCGCCGTTCCGGTCGCCGCAAGACCCTCCCGGATGCGCTTCAGCGGGATCCCCGCATCGACGAGCAGCGCCGTCCGGTCGGTCCGGATCAGATAGCAGTTTCCGCTGGAGCCGGAGGAAAAGGAGCAGAACCGGAGCATCTCAATCCTCCCGGAACGCGGGAACGTAGAGACTCCGCGTCACGACGGCGATCTTCGCGCCGAGTTCGCTGACGGTCTCCTCCTCCGATCCGACGATGTAAGTGAATTTCCAGTACGGGAACGCCGTGTCCGAAACGGTCAGGCCGTTCGCCATCGAATCGCTGTCGAAGTGATAGACGAGCTCGATCTTCGTGATGTGGAGCGGCACAAGCGTTCCGTCCGCGGCGCGCGACCGCGGCACCTCTCCCATGAACGTCAGAAGCGCGTCGATCGGCGCGATCGTATCCCGCGCGCGTTCGCCCGTCTCGTGGCCGATCATCCAGACGCCGATGATGACGGAGACCTTGCCGCCGGAGACGTAGCAGTACAGGTTCGACAGCTCGAGCGGGATCCCGTCGACCTTCGAGCCGAACGTCAGAAGCACCGAGCCGTCCGAACCGGCCTCGTATTTCGAAATGAACGTATTCGCGTTCCACACGCCGAGCTGCTCGAGGAACTCCTGCGCCTTCGCGCGGATGTTCTCCTCCGTCCGGTCCTCCTGCGCGAGCGCCTTCTCCGCGGCGATCAGCGTGTTGATCTTGCGATCGGAGAGCTCGATCCGGTCGACCGTGACGATCGAACGCTTCCCGGCCGTTTCCGGCAGGTCGGTCTTGAGATCGATCGCGCGGCTTTCGAGCAGCGTCGCCGTCTCCTCCGTCAGGCTTCCCGCCGTTTCCTCGGGCGTGTTTGCCTTATTGAAGACGCCGAACGAAAGGCACAGGAAGACGTTCAGCACCACAAGGGCGATGATGAGGATCGTTTTTGCTTTTGCCCAGTCCATGGCGCCTCCTTTCTACTCGGCGTTTTTGCTGTACCGGACGGGATCGCCCGTCAAAAGGTCGAAGAAGAGGAACGTTTTACCGCACCGCACGACCCAGACCGCCTTCGCGTCGGCCGTGTCGGCTTCCGTCGTGTAATCGGCGAGATAGCCGGATTTGATGCGGTCGATCGCCTGCGCGATGATCGCGCGCCGCTCCCGCTCCTCGACGGCTCCGGCCGCGGCGACGCCGGTGTTGATGAGGGCGCTGTACGTCCAGTCGATGTTGTTCGCGATCACGTTCGAGGGAATGGCGGTGTCTTCCGCTCCCTCGCGTTTCGTGAGCGAGACGTTCGCAAACAGCGCACGGCGGTAATACGTCACCTGTCCGTCATAGACGTCGACGGTGATCAGCGGCTCGCCGCCCGTGTAGAGCAGCTCCTGGCCGACGCGAAACGCGAACGAGAAGCGGTATCCGTTCCGGTGGCCGGAGGATATTTCGGAGGCGTTCAGCAGGAACGGCTTCGGGCCCTCCTCCTGGACGTTTCCGTCGATGATCAGGTCCGGATACCAGCCGCCGTGCTCGGCGACGAACGAAAGCGCCGTTCCGAGCGACGCGTAGAAGCCCTGCGTGACGGTCTGCGCCGCAAGCTCCTCCTTGTACTCCGCGATCCCGTTTATCGAGACCGTGAGGACTTTCTGGGTGTAGTTGTAGATGTACGTCAGAAGGCCCTTCGAATCCTCGACACGCCGCACGAAATCGAGGCTGTTGTCGAAGAACGACCGCGCGAACCGGTCGGCGTCCGTGTCGCGTTTCGCGTCGTGGACCGCCTTCTCGAGCGAGGCGTCGTAGACCGTCCCGCTGTATTCGATCGGAATGAGCGCGTCGTTCTGTTCTCCGAGCATCGTGGTGATCGGGAATACGATCCGCTTCGAACCGGCCGACACCTCTTCCGTGAGGGCGGGCAGGCCCGCGAGCGCCTCCGCGCTTCCGACGAGCCGGTACAGCGCGCCGTCCGTTCCGTTCCGGAGGAAGACGCTGTCGGGATACGCCTCGGACCAGACGAGCTCATCCATCGCCGAGACGGCCGCGAACGGGGCGGACGCGATGCCGAACTGCTTGCAGAAGCCGTCAAACGGCAGCGCGCAGGCAAACGCGACGCGGATCGACCGCGCGCCGGAAAGCGAACGGTACACCGCCTCCGTCGTCTCCTCGAGATGCGCGCCCTCGCTGCGGCTGAACGCGGAGAACGCGGAGAGGACCGTCTGCCAGGCGTTGAACTCCTCCGGGAAGAGGATCGCGTACGCGCCGCTGCTCTCGCCCGCGAGCCGGACGTCGATCTCGACCGGCGCGATGATCTCGCGCGTTTTCGGGGCGTCCGCCGTCTGCACGGGCGTGTCGTCCGTCGTCTTCTTCGCGAACAGCGAGTCGAGCGAGAAATCGGCCCAATAAAAAGACAGCAGCAGCACCGCCGAGATCGTCAGCGCCACGATCAGGATCGTCTTTATCGCTTCAAACACACGATGGGTCCGTTCCACAGGGGGCTCCTTCTGTCTTCGGTCGTTACGCGGGTACGTCCGCGCCGTCCGGTTCTTCCGCGGAATCGCCGCGGATCTCGTCTATTCCAATATTTGCCAATTCGTCCGCCCGGTTGTTCCGCTCCGTCGCGTAGAGGAAGTCGGCTTCGGAGAACGCGTCTCCGTTCCACTCAGCAAACCGGCCGTATTCCTTCGCGCAGTCGAACGAGGCGCCGTTCACGTTCAGATGGCCCTTCACGCGGTAGAACGCCACGCGGTTCGCTTCGGTGAACGCGAGGATCTCCTCCCACAGGTCGCGGTTCTCGACGGGCTGCTTCTTCGTGTTCTTCCAGCCGTTGCGCCGCCAGTTCACGTACCACTTCTCGCGGAAGCAGTTCGCCAGGTAGGCGCTGTCGGAGAAGACGGCGATGTCGAGGCCGTTCTTTTTGAGCGCGCGGAACGCCTCGAGGACGGCCGTCAGCTCCATGCGGTTGTTCGTCGTGTCCGGTTCGCCGCCGTGGAGTTCCTTCACGGCCTGCCCGTACTCGAGGATCGCGCCCCAGCCGCCGGTGTTCGTTTCGTTCTGGTTGCCGGAGCACGCGCCGTCCGTATAGATCGCGACGATCTTTTTTCCTTCGTAGACCGGGATCATTTCGCGAGCGTCTCCAGCACCTCGATCAGGCGGTCGAGTTCCTCGCGCGAGTAGTATTCGATCTCGATCCGGCCCTTGCGCGGTCCGAAGACGAGGTTGACCTTCGTGCCGAGGATCTGCTTCAGTTCCTCTTCGATGCGGCGGACCTCCATGTTTTTCGAGACCCGGCGCGTCTTTTTCGGTTTTTTGGAGGGGTTCGCCTGGCCGGCGAAGACCTCCGTCTCGCGCACGGACCAGCCGTTTTCGGCGGCGCGGCGCGCGGCGCGGATCTGTTTCTCCTCGCCTTCGATCGAGAGGATCGCCTTCGCGTGGCCGGCGGACAGCGTCCCGTCCGAAACGAGCGCGCGGACCGGTTCGGGCAGCTTCAGGAGCCGGAGGGCGTTCGTGATGTACGGGCGGCTCCGTCCGACCGATCGCGAGACCTGTTCCTGGGTCAGCCCGTACGTTCCGATCATCTTTTCGAAGGCTTCCGCCTCCTCGATCGCGTTGAGGTCCTCGCGCTGGATGTTCTCGATCAGCGCGACGATCATGTTCTGTTCGGGTGTCAGATCGCGCACGAGGCACGGCACCTTTTCAAGGCCCGCCTCCAT
>JAEEUO010000257.1 GCA_016286935.1 Bacillota bacterium
ACGATCCGGCTGATCCATTCCGTCGCGGACGTCGTGAACAGGGACCCGCGCGCGAGAGACCTGATCAAGGTCATCTTCGTCCCGAACTATGCCGTCTCGAACGCCCAGCTCATCTACCCGGCGTCCGATATCTCCGAGCAGATCTCGACGGCAGGCCTTGAGGCGTCCGGAACCGGCAATATGAAATTCATGATGAACGGCGCGATCACCCTCGGCACGCTCGACGGCTCGACGGTCGACATCGCGGAGCGCGTCGGCCCCGACAACTGCATGATCTTCGGCCTCAAAGCCCACGAGATCGACGAGTGCCGCCGCAGCGGCTACATGCCGATGGATCTCTACAACAGCGACGAACGGATCCGCCGCGTGACGGACCGCCTCGTCGACGGGACGTACGAACGCCTCTCTGGCAACTTCAGCCTCGTCCGCGATTCCGTCATCCACAGCGACCACTTCTTCGTTCTGAAGGACTTCCGTTCCTACGTCGACGCGTGGGAGAAGCTGAACGAGCTCTACCGCGACCAGACCGCGTGGACGAAGATGGCCGTCACCAACATCGCCAAGTCCTGGTACTTCTCCAGTGACCGCACCATAAAGGAATACGCAACAGAAATCTGGCACTTGTAATACGGACCGCGTATCATCCTCATCCGACAAAAGACCCAACGGAGGTGGATTCAAGTGAAGAACAGCAAAAAGTGTATTGCCATGCTGCTCGCGGGAGGTCAGGGGAGCCGCCTCGGCGCCCTTACGAAGAAGATCGCGAAACCGGCGGTCTCGTTCGGAGGGAAATACCGCATCATCGATTTTTCCCTCTCGAACTGCGCGAACTCCCACATCGACACGGTGGGCGTCCTCACGCAGTACCGCCCCTACAAACTCAACCACTACATCGGGACCGGCAGCGCCTGGGACCTTGACCGTCCGGACGGCGGGATCGCGATCCTGCCGCCGTACGCGACGGAGGAGGGCGGCAACTGGTACGCCGGCACGGCAGACGCCATCTACCGCAACCTCGACTACATCGCCTCGTACGATCCCGAACACGTTCTGATCCTGTCCGGCGACCATCTCTACCGCATGGACTATCAGAAAATGATCCGCTTCCACGAGAAGAACAACGCGGATCTGACCGTCTCCGTCATGCGCGTTCCGATGGAGGAAGCGAGCCGCTTCGGCATCATGACGACCGACGAAGAGGACCGGATCGTCCGCTTCGCGGAAAAGCCGAAAAAGCCCGAATCGGACCTCGCGTCGATGGGCATCTACCTCCTCAAGACGGACGTTCTCCAGAAGGCCCTGACCGAGGACGCCGCCGACGAAACGTCCGACCACGACTTCGGCAAGAACGTCATCCCGAAACTGCTCGGCGAAGGAAAGCGCCTCTTCGCGTACCGGTTCTCGGGCTTCTGGCGCGACGTGGGAACGATCGACAGCTACCACGCGATGAATATGGAGCTCCTCGACGAAAACGGCGACTTCCAGCTCTACTCCGAGTCGGCGCCGATCATGTCGAACGACAACACGAGCCCGCCTCAATACATCGGTCCGGACGCGACGGTCAAAAACAGCCTCATCGCGAACGGCGCGGACATCCGCGGAACGGTCATCCACTCGATCGTCGGCCTCGACGTGACGGTGGAAGAGGGCGCCGTCGTGACGGATTCGGTCCTCCTGCCGGGCGCCTGCGTCCGGAAGAACGCCGCAGTCACCCGCGCGATCGTCGGCGAACGGTCGGTCGTGAGCGAGGGCGGCGCCTTCGGCTCGGCCAATCCGAACGAGAAGATCGCCGTCTCCGCCGACGGACAGACCGTGCCCGTACAGCACAAGCAGGGAAAGGAGTGACCGGTATGCAACGCGTAATGGGAATCATTTCCGCAAACTATACGACGGACGACCTCGGCGCCCTTACCGAGAGCCGCACGATCGCCTCGCTGCCGTACGGCGCGCGCTACCGCCTGATCGACTTCCCGCTGTCGAACATGATCAACGCGGGGATCCAGACCGTCGGCCTGATCATGCCGTACAAATACCGCTCGATCATCGACCACGTCGGCGCGGGCAAGGAGTGGGGCCTCGACCGGAAGAACGGCGGCCTCTTCATCCTCCCCGGCTCCGTCTTCGGCATGAGCGCCGTCAAACACCGCTTCCTGATCCGCGACCTCAGGCGGAACGCGGCGTTTCTGAAGCGCTCCGCCAGGCCGTTCGTCCTCGTCACGGCGACGGGCCTCGTGAACAACATGGACTACGAAGAGCTCCTCGAACGCCATCTCGACAGCGGCGCGGACATCACGATGGCCGTCAAGACGGCTGACCGCGACAACGACGACCTGAAGCGCCTTGACCTGCTGACCGACGGCCGCGTGACGGCGATCCGCCCGGGCGTCCACCCCGGCGACAACGCCTTCCTCGACTGCTTCATCATCAACCACAGAACGCTCCTGGATGTCCTCGACTGGTATGAGGCCGTCAGCTATATG
>JAEEUO010000008.1 GCA_016286935.1 Bacillota bacterium
CCCCGGCGACGTTCGACGTCTGGAGCGCGACGTCGGCGTCCTCCTCCGTTTGCTTTCCGTTCTCGGTGATGCGCTTGTAGTGGTTGTAGACGGCCACCGCCAGGTAGCGCTTCGCGTCGTCCTGGTCGATGACGTACTCCGAGAGCGCGGCGTCGATCTCCTTCGGAGACGGGAGGCGCATCTCGCCCTTGACGGTCTCCGCCGGTTCGCCCATCTTCGCGAGTTCGTCGAGGATGATCGAGTTGCAGATCTGGACGCACTCGTCGCAGATGTAGACGCCCGGGCCCGCGATAAGACGGCGGACCTGGTCCTGGGTCTTCCCGCAGAACGAGCACGTTAACTTTTTATCTTCGTTGAATTTATCCATTTAGCCTTACTTTCTTGAGGTGATGACGCGGTCGATCAGCCCGTAGGTGACGGCCTCCTCCGCGGAGAGGAAGTTGTCGCGGTCGGTGTCCTTCTGGATCCGGTCGAGGGGCTGGCCCGTCCGCTCCGAGAGGATGCGGTTCAGGTTCTCGCGCGTCCGGATGATGTGGTCGGTGTGGATCTTCATGTCCGACGCCTGGCCGTACGCTCCGCCGATGGGCTGGTGGATCATGATCTCCGCGTTCGGAAGCGCGAAGCGTTTGCCCTTTTCGCCAGCCGCGAGCAGGAACGCGCCCATCGACGCCGCCATGCCGACGCAGATCGTCGAGACGGCCGGTTTGATGTACTGCATCGTGTCGTAGATCGCGAAGCCCGCCGTGACGGAGCCGCCGGGGGAGTTGATGTAGAGGGAGATGTCCTTGTCCGCGTCTTCCGATTCGAGGAACAGGAGCTGGGCCACGACGAGGGACGCCGAAACGTCCGTCACTTCGCCGTCGAGAAAGATCACGCGGTCCTTCAGCAGGCGCGAGTAGATGTCGTACGAGCGCTCGCCGCGCGCGGTTTGTTCGATGACAATGGGCACGAGAGACATGGCGTTACCTCCTTTTTCCTTCCGGACGGCTTATTCCGCGTCCTTCTTCGGAGCGGCCTTCTTCTTCGGAGCCGCTTTCTTCTTCGGTTCTTCCTTCGGTTCTTCGGCCGGTTCCGCCGCGTCCTTCTTCGGAGCCGCCTTCTTCTTCGCGGGCGCCTTCTTCGCGGGGGCCTTTTCCTCAGACTTCTTCTCGACGAGCTCGGCGTTCGCGAACAGCCAGTCGATCGCCTTGCGGTTCGTGATGTCGGCCTTCAGGCGGTCGGTGTTCTCGCCGAGGATCTTGCGGACGTCTTCTTCTTTCATGCCGTATTCGCCGGCCATCGATTTGATCTCCGCCTCGACGTCTTCGTCGTACGCGGCGATCTTCTCTTTCTTGGCGACTTCCTGGACGAGCAGCGTCGCGCGGACTCTCTGGAGAGCCTGATCGCGGTACTGCTTGCGGAAGTCCTCCATCTTCATCTGGCCGTACTGGAGGTACATGTCGAGCGAGAGGCCCTGGTACTGGAGGCGCTGGTCGAATTCGCGGACGAGCATGTCGATCTCCTCTTCGACCATGACTTCGGGAACGTCGAACATGTTCTCCTTCACGAGCTCGTCGAGCATCGCGTTCTTCATGATCGACTCGTTCTCTTTCTTGCGGTCCGCTTCGAGGTTCTTCTTGATGTCCTTCTTCAGTTCCGCGAGCGTGTCGAATTCGGACGCCTCGGCCGCGAAATCGTCGTCGAGCGCGGGGAGTTCGGTCTCCTTCACTTCGTGGACGGTGCACTGGAAGACGGCTTCCTTGCCGGCCAGGTTTTCGGCGTGGTATTCGGCGGGGAACGTGACGTTGACGTCGCGGGATTCACCGGCCTTGACGCCGATCAGCTGGTCTTCGAAGCCCGGGATGAAGGATTTCGAGCCGAGGACGAGCGGCTGGTTCTCGGCCGTTCCGCCTTCGAACTGCTCTTCGCCGACGAAGCCCTTGTAGTCGAGGACGACCGTGTCGCCGTCCTTCGCGGGACGGTCGACGGAGACGATGCGGGAATTGCGCTTCTGGAGCGTTTCGAGTTCGCGCTTGACGTCGTCCGCGGTGACCTTCACCTCGAGTTTTTCCACCTCGAGTCCCTTGTATTTCTTCAGTTCCGGTTCCGGCGCGCAGACGACCTTGACGATGACCTTGAACGGTTTGTTGCGGCCGATCGGCATCTCCTTGTCGAAGTCGATGACGGGGCGGTCGATCGGGTCGAGCCCGAGTTCGTCGAGCGCGTTCGGATACGCGTCGTTCATGCAGATGTCGAGGCCGTCCTCAAAGAAGACGCCTTCGCCGTAGGCCTTTTCGATGATCGACTGGGGCGCCTTGCCCTTCCGGAACCCGTTGACGAAGTAGCGGCCCTTGTTGCGATGATAGGCTGTCTTCACACCCTGTTCGAATTCCTCCGCGGTGAATTCCATGGTAAAGGTTGCGAGGTTGTTTTCCTTGGATACGAGGTTGGCTTTCATTTATTATTCTCCTTCTGCATACGAAAATCGACGCATATGACGTGCGTGCCTAAATATGATACCACCATTTCCCGCGGTTGCCAACAAAAAAAACGGGCGGAAAGCCCGTTTTTCGGTTGTTTTTCAGTGTTTTTCGCCCGAATCCGCTCCTCCTCCGGGCGGACGTCTATTTCAGGAGCCCCTTGTCCGTCTTTTTCACGTGGCGGAAGACCTCCTCGAAGCGGCCGAGCGCTTCGTCGATGATCTCCGGCGTGTCGGCGAGGGACGTGTACAGGCGGCTCCCCGCGAGGGTGACGATCCCGTTCGCCATGTACGCGGCGCCCATCCGCTCCATCGAATCCTTCCGCTCGTACATCATCGCCTTGTTCTTCAGAAGGCCGATCGCGGACTTCGCGATGTTCATCGAGGAGAAATCGAAGCTCATCGCGCCCGTGCACTCAAGGTGGACGATCGAGCCCTGGTTGTAGGCAACGAACGGGAGGCCGTAGCGGTCGATCAGGCCCTTCAGGCCGTCGCACAGCCGATCGCCCGCCCTGCCCGCGGCTTCGCACGCGTTCGTCCGCTCGATCTCGCGGATCGCCGTGTAGCCCGCGAGGCACGACAGCGGGTTCGCCGCGAGCGTTCCGCCGACGTAGGCGCGGTGCTTTCCGGTGGCGAGTCCCGCCGCCATCAGTTCCGCGTACTCACGCTTTCCGCCGACACCTCCCGCGGACGGATAGCCGCCCGCGACGATCTTGCCGAAGATCGTGAGATCCGGAACGATGCCGAAGTAGCCCTGCGCGCCGCCGAGCGCGACGCGGAAGCCGGTCACGACTTCGTCGAAGATGAGGAGCGCGCCGTACTGATCGCAGAGCGCGCGGACGCCTTTGTTGTAATCGTGCGCGACGGGCCGCGTCCCGCTCTCGGGACCGACCGGTTCGACGATGACGGCCGCCGTTCCGCCGGTGAGTTTGTTCCGCTTCAGCATCCGCTCGAGCATCCCGAGGTCGTTCGGACGGACCTCGTCGGTCAGCCGGTACGCCTGCTTCGGGATGCCGTGGGATTCGAGGAGCCCGCGGCTTCCGGGGATCTTCAGACCGTAGACCATCTGGTCGGACCAGCCGTGGTAAGCGCCGCCGATCTTGATGATGTGCTTCTTTCCAGTCGCGATCCTGGCGATGCGGAGCGACGCCATCACGGCTTCCGTTCCGCTGCCGAGCATCCGGAACATCTCGACGTTCGGCATATGGCGGTGGATCTCGCGCGCGATCATCAGCTCCGATTCGTGAAGGAGTCCCGTGACGGGGCCGCATTCGTTCAGGAGCTCGATGACCTTTTCGCGGATCGGCGGGTAGTTCGAGCCGAGAATCGTCGGTCCGCCGGCCTGGAGGAAGTCGATGTAGCGGTTGCCGTCCTTGTCGTACAGGTACGCGCCGTCCGCCTTCGCCATGCACATCGGGAACGGTTTGTTGAAGGCGAGGTTGTGCTGAACGCCGCCGGGAATGTAGTCCTTCGACTCCTCATAGACGGCGCGCGACGCCTTGCATTTCTCGTCGTAATACTTCAGGATCGTGTTTGTATAATAGTCGTCCGAGACCTCCCAGATCGGCTGATCGGTAAGGTTCTTCAGGGCTTTGTTGATGGCGGCCGGGTCGTCCCAGCGGCTGATTCCGCAGTTGGTCATTTCGCGTTCTCCTTTTCTTTCTGTCTCCGGGCGCGTTCGTTCGTATCGATCGAGCCGCGGAACACGACGAACCGGTCATACAGGTATTCCGTCACGAAATTCGCGGCCATGTTCAGGCCCGTCACGATGTATTTGTTCCAGCCGAGGTCCTCCGCAAGGAAATTGCCGAGACGCGTCGAAACCGGCGTGAAGACGCAGTAGAATAGCGCGACGAGCAGCATCGCCTTCGGGACGTTGTTCGCGCTCTGGAACGTGAATTTGCGGTTGAGCGTGAAGTTCCACAGGACCGAGCAGACGAGCGCGATCAGATAGCACGGCCAGTACGGCCAGTTCGTCAGCTCGTTGAGAAGCGTGAAGACGCCGATCTCGATCAGCCCCGCGGAGATCGAAAACAGCGTGAACTTTATCGTCCGCATCAGTTCTTTTTTCTTGTTCGGATCCGCCATGTCGATCACCCTTTCTTCTGTTTCGAGTATTTTGATTTATAGACGTACCGCATCAGCGCCGTGTCGAACGGTCCGAGGCGCGCTCCGGTTCCGGACGCGCGCGTGTGGAGCGCCGCGACGGCCGCCTTCCGCGTGAGGATCTTCAGGGCTTCGGTATCGTCCGCGTCATCTCCGCGGACGAGGCATCCCTTCCCGCGCACGAAGACGGCGTTCGTCCTTTCGAGCAGTTTTTCCGCCGTTTCTTCGTCCGGCGCGGCCGGGATCCTCCGGCCAATCATCTGGGCCATGTCGTCGAGCTCCGCGTAAAGCGGGATCCCGAGATCCGCCCATGCGCGTTCCGGCTCTTCGCCGTCCGGAAGCCCCTTCAGGCTCCGCTTCGCGATCGCTTCCAGCAGTTCCGCGCGCCGGATCGCCTCTTCGCGGTCCCTCCCGCAGATCACGGCGCCGTGGTGGGCCATCAGGACCGTCTCCGCGCCGCTCTTCATCGCGGTCTCCACGTTTTCGCGCAGTTTTTTCGTTCCGGGAAGCCCGTACGCCGCCCACGCGACTCCTCCGAGTTCTTTGCGCTCGTTCTCCGTGACGCTCATGCTTTCCGGGCCGGTCAGGCCGAGGGCGGAGGCGTAGACCTGGTGCGTGTGGATGACGAAGTTCGCCTCCGGGAAGATCGCGTACGCCGCCGCGTGGATCCCTTTCTCGCTCGAGGGCTTCCGCGTCCCTTCCCATTTGCCGGTCTCCCCGTCATACAGCACGATGTCGTCTGCGGTCATCGCTTCGTAGCCGAGACCGCTCGGGGTGATGAGGAAGCGGGTGCCGGCGAGACGGGCGCTGAAGTTGCCCCACGTCCGCGCAACGAGTTCCTTTTTCAAAAGGAGCCGTCCCGTTCCTGCGACGGTCTCTCTCAATTCCTGTTCGTTCATTCCGCCGCCTCCCCGCCGTTCAGGATCGCGAAGTTCTTCTTATTCGATCCGTAGAGTTTCCGGAAGACGTCATAGTTCCGGTCGTAGACGGCGCGGTTCGCCGGATCCGGTTCATACCGCGCGTCCGGCCGGATCGCGGCGCCCGCCGCGGAGAGATTCGGGAAGATCCCGAGCCCGACCGCGGCGACCATCGCCGCGCCGATCGCGCCGACGTCCTTCGTGTCCGGAACCGTTTCGACCGGACGTCCCGTCACGTCCGCGAGGATCCGGCACGTCTCGGGCGAGAGCGCCCCGCCGCCGACGAACCGGAGGACGTGCGACGTCTTCACTTTCTTTTCCTGGCATTCGAGCATCCAGCGCAGGTGGAAGCAGATCCCCTCGAGGACCGCGCGGATCATCTGCCGTTCGCCCGTATTGATCTTGAGGTTGAAGAACATCCCTGCCGCGTTCGGATCTTCGAACGGGCAGCGGTTTCCGTGGAGCCACGGCGTAAAGATCACGCCGCCGGAACCGGCCGGAACGGCGCGGATCACGTCGGACATGTAGTCGTATAGGTTTTCGTAAGCCGTCTCGGTGCTGTCGGCCACGTTGATCTTCTTCAGGTACGCGTCGATCTCATCCTCGACGAGGTGTCTCTTTACCCATTCGAAACACTTCCCCGCCGTTTCCATCTCGGCGAAATAGTTGTAGCGTCCGTCCTCCGCGCCGACGACGCCCGCGATCATCGCGCCGATGTCGACGGCCTGGCGGTCCATCAGCGTCCCGACCCATCCGGACGTTCCGGAATAGATGTGGGTATCGCCGACGTTCGTGCAGCCCGCGCCGACGCCGGTCAGCGTCGCGTCTCCGCCGCCGCCGTAGACGGCCGTACCTGCGGCGAGCCCGAGCTCCGCCGCAGCCTTCTCCGTGAGCTTCCCCGCGACGTCCGTCGAGCGGATGATCCGCGGGAGGTGTTCCTCCTTTACGCCGTACATGCGGAGAAGCGTCTTGTTCCAGCTCTCCTTCCCCTTTCGCGTATCGAAGAGGAACGTCGAGAACGCGCTGTCGCGCGTCATCACGAATTCGCCCGTCATCCGCGCGATCAGGTATTCCTTTACGTCGAGCCATTTATAGGCTTTCGCGAAGACCTCCGGCTCGTTCGCCTCGACCCATTTGTACTTCCAGACCGGGTCCTTCACGCTCGTCGAAGCGGCGCGCGTCGCGAGGAGGCTGTACAGAAGAACGGGGATCGCGACGCCGGAGACGGTCAGGCCGTGCGAGACGGTATCGCGGAATTCCTTTGCCGCGCGCTGGTCCATATAGCTCATCGGCCGCCGAAGCGCGTTCCCTTCCCGGTCGACGAGGACCATTCCCTGCATCTGGGAGCAGAACGATATGCCGGCAATGTCCCCGGGCGTAGCGCCCGTCCGCGCAAGAAGGCGCTTCGTCGTCGCCGAAAGCGCACTCCACCACTGGTCCGCGTCCTGTTCGGCGCCGCCGTTCGGCAGCACCCAAAGGTCATACCCTTCGTATTCGCCCGCCACGAGGCGGATCTCTTTCCCGATCGAGAACAGACACGTTTTCACGCCGGTCGTTCCGACGTCGTAGGCGATCACATGCGCCACAAAAACACCTCCTCCGAGAGCCGGTTCATTTCGCAGCCGGTTCAGACGAACCGGTCTCCGCGTCCTGTCTGGGCGGACGGAGGCCGTAATACTGATAATAACAGATCTCGAGATTTCCGTTGTAGAGCTTCCGGCGGCGGTCCGCAGGCTCCTTCCGGAAGCGCTTCTCAAACTCCCTGTCGGACGTGACGAGGTAGAGCGACCACGTCTTCTCGCGGCGGTAGAAGTCGCTGAGCGCGCGGTAGATCCCGGCGATCTTGTCCTTCTCGCCGATGCGCTCGCCGTAGGGCGGATTCGTGATCATGATGCCGTAGGGCTCCGGTCCTCCCGCCTTTTCCAGATACGCGTGGAGGTCGGCGATGTCGAGCGTGCGGAAGGTGATGCAGTCGTCGACGCCGGCTTCGCGCGCGTTGATCGCGGCCGCGAGGATGGCCTCCCGGTCGATGTCGAACGCGCGGATGACGATCCCGTGGTCCTGCTTCACGGCCCGGAAGGCGGCCGTCCGCTCTTCTTTCCAGAGCGCCTTCGGGATCACGTCCCATTCCTCTGCGAGGAAGTTCCGCCCGAGGCCGGGCGCGACGTTCTTCGCGATCATCGCCGCCTCGATCGGGATCGTTCCCGACCCGCAGCACGGATCGACGAGGAGGCGTCCCTCGCGCCAGAACGACAGCTGGACCATCGCCGCCGCGAGCGTTTCCTTGATCGGCGCCGGCACCGTCCGGACGCGGTAGCCGCGTTTGTGGAGGCCGGGGCCGGTCGTATCGAGCGTCAAAGAGACGCGGTCCTTCAGGATCGAGACCTTGACCGGATACTTCGCGCCCGTCTCGGGAAACCGCTCCAGACCGTACGTCTCCTTCATCGATTCGACGATCGCCTTCTTGACGATCGCCTGGCAGTCGGGGACGGAATGGAGCTGGCTCTTGACCGACGATCCCTCGACCGGGAAGCAGCCGTCCGCCGGGATCCAGTCGGCCCACGGCAGAGCCTTCGTCTGCTGGAAGAGTTCCTCGAACGACAGCGCGGTGAACTCGCCGATCAGAACGAGCACGCGGTCGGCCGAGCGGAGCCAGAGATTCGAATGGCAAAGCGCCCGTTCATCCCCGGTGTAGAGAATGCGGGCGTCTTCGGAGCGTACGATCGGGTAACCGAACGATTCGATCTCACGTTTGACGACGGCCTCCAGGCCGAACGTCGCGGTCGCTATGAGCGTCAGTTTACTCATTTCCGTAAAAAAGCCGGACGGCTGACGTCCGGCTGCGTCTGATCAATAGAAGCTGCGGCTCTTTCCGCTGTCGACGCTGCGGAGGAAGTCGATCGAGTTGAGGGCCTTGCCGGTGCCGAGCGCGACGCACGACTTCGGATCGTCCGCGACGCGCGTCTCGATCCCGGTGCGCTGCTGGATCCGGTCGGTCAGGCCGCGGAGAAGCGCGCCGCCGCCGGTCAGGACGATACCGGAGTTGGAGATGTCGGCCGCCAGTTCCGGCGGGGTCTGTTCGAGCACGGAGTGGATCGCCTCGCAGATCGTCGAGAGCGGTTCCTCGAGCGCCTCGAGGAGCTCGCGGGACGTGATCTCGATCGATTTCGGAAGGCCGGTCACGAGGTCGCGGCCGCGGCATTCGTACGCGAGGTTCTCCTCGAGCGGGAACGCCGTGCCGATCGCGAACTTCATCTCCTCCGCGGTCCGCTCGCCGATGTAGAGCTTGTGTTCCTTGCGCATGTAGCGGATGATCGCGTCGTCGAACTTGTCGCCCGCGACCTTGACGGACTGGGAGGTGACGATGCCGCCGAGCGCGATGACGGCGATGTCGGTCGTGCCGCCGCCCACGTCGACGACCATGATGCCGTTCGGGAGGGTGATGTCAAGGCCGGCGCCGATCGCCGCCGCGACGGGCTCCTCCATGATGTAGACGGACTTGCCGCCCGCTGCGACGGCCGCTTCGCGTACCGCGCGCTTTTCCACCTCGGTCACGCCCGAGGGGACGCAGATCATGATCTTCGGTTTGAAGAAAGCGCCCGCGCCGACGGTCTTTTTGATGAAATACCGGAGCATGCGCTCCGTGATGTCGTAGTCGGAGATGACGCCGTCGCGGAGCGGGCGGATCGCGACGATATTGCCCGGCGTTCTTCCGAGCATCTCGCGGGCCTCGCTTCCGACCGCGACGATCTCGTCCGTATCGCGGTTCAGAGCAACGACGGAGGGCTCGTCGAGGACGATGCCCTTGCCTTTCATATAAACCAGAACGTTCGCCGTTCCGAGGTCGATTCCAACTTCCAGTGCCATAGCCGTATCTTCCTTTCGTTTCGTATCGCGTTTCGGGAATGTACTTTCCTGAACTCTATTATTATAACGGGGAACCGGTCCTTATTTCAATTCCTTTTTGAGGCCGAAGCGCGCGAGCGTTTCCGTATAGCCGAGGTCGATGTTGCGGCGCGACAGCTCGGGGCTGAACAGAAGCGTCGAGCCGAGGTCGCACGACGGCCGGATCGTCATGACCTGGCAGGCGGCGCGGTTCACCGGATGCGTCATGCCGATGCCGTGCAGGTCGACGACGACCGCCTCCGTCGCGCCCATCCGGATCGCGAGGTCGACCGGAGCGTTGTCGAAATAGCCGCCGTCGACGTACTCCTGGCCGTCGATCTTCCACGGCTTCATGCCGGGGAAGAAGGCGCTCGACGCCATCAGGTAGTCGATGAAGTGTTCGCGCGGCATCTCGTTCTTCGTGATCATGACGGCCTTGAATTCGGGCCACTTCACCGTCACGACGCCCATATCCACCGGGGACGCGTAGACCTTGTCGACGTCGAGGACGCTCTTGATGAGCTCATAGAGCGGTGTCTGGTCGATGGATTTGTCGGCGAGCGCCTTCTTGATGAGCGTCTTCATCGCTTCGCGCGTCCCGGCTTCCGTCGTGAGATCCGCGTCGATCTGGAGGTCGAGGATGTTGTCGGTCGTCACCTTCGCCCACATCTCCTCCGCGATCTCGTAATCGCCCGCGGTGATGATCGCCGCGTTCAGCGCGCCGACGGACGTTCCCGTCACGATGTCGAACTTGTAGCCGATCTCCTCGAGCGCCTTCCACGCGCCGATCTGATAGGCGCCCTTCGCGCCGCCGCCCGCGAGGACGAGCGCGCGGACGTGGCCCTTCTCCGGGGCTTTCGTGAACTTCAGCGGCGCGGATACGGCGCCGGTCTTTTCCGTTTTTTGCGTTTCTTTGGCCATAGATGGATTCCTTTCGGGGTTCCCGCCGTTCCGCGGGGTATTGGTTGTCAGAGAAGTTCCCGCCAGTACAGGCCGTTCGTCCTGCGGAAGACGGGAGTCTGTTTCGATTCGAACGCCGCGGTCACGGCCGCCGCCGCGTCGGGGCTTTCTATCGTAAAGTACAGTGTCAGGAAATCGACGGGCGGGACCGGCTTATCGGCGATGTAGAGCGGCACGCAGTTCAGAAGCTCGCTGTAGCGCTTCCCGCGGCAGATGACCGTGAACGTCTCGCCCTTCCGGTCGACCATCGGCGTGATGCCGGAACAGCCCCTGCAGCCGTCCTTCGTCCGGGCAGGGCACGCGCGCATCTTCATCAGCGGAAGATATCCGTACGCGAGCATGCCGCGCGGGAGCGTTCCGCCGAGTTTGCGGATCCGCGCCGCCGAAGCCTCGAACGTCACGGTCGCGTCCGCGAGGCCGAGCCGTTCGTATTCGGAGAGCGCAACGGAGTTCATGATGTTGAGGTTCGCGCCGCCGTGGACGGCAAGGCCCGCCTTGCGGCCGATGCGGATCCCGCCGGGATCCTCGGCCAGAACGTCGGTCAGGCCGTTCGCCGCGAGCGCTCCGAGATCGGCCTCGAGCTTCGGATCGTCCGCCGGGAAGTGGAGCGACGGCAGTTCGCCGATCATCGGGCAGCGCGCCCCGGCGAGGATCCCGGGGTGCTCGAGAAGGACGCGAAGCGGAAGGATCGCCGTATAGCGCGACGGATCCTTGGCGCGGCCGAGGACGCGTTCGTACTGGGCGGCCGTTTCGAACCGCAGCCTGAGCTCCGGTTCCGCGGGGGCGGCATGCGGCCGGAAGAGATCCGGCTCCGCCTTCGGTTCAACGTGTCTGTGGGGCACGATCCGGCTCCGTTCCGCGAGCAGCCGGTCGAGCGCCTCGCGCCGCATCCGGTTCAGCTCCGCCGCGGGAAGGGAAAGGCCCGTCTCCGCGCCCTCTTCCAGGAACACGCAGTCGAGCTCGCGCAGAAGGAACGGCGTGCCGCCCGTCTTTTCGAGCGCCTTCCGGACGGAAGCCTTCGTCAGCGGAACACGCTCCGCGCGTTCGGCCGCCCGCCCCGTCACGGTAACCCACCGCTCGCCGTCGGTCGCGGTCAGGACTGTCTCCATCCCGATCCCCGCGGTCAAAGTCAGATCGACGGGGACGGCGGGCGTTTCGCTGCGGTAGAGGCCCGCCAGTTCGCTTAGGACGTCGGACGCTGCCGTGACGTCCTCCTTCGTCCGGTTGCCGAACATCGAGACGTCGCGCCTTCCGGTGAGGAAGCCGTCCGTAAAGCCGCTCCGGGAGAAGACGGCGCGGAGCGTCTCCTTCTTCACCGTTCCGCCGCGGTAGGCGTTCACCGCGCCCGCGACGTACTCGGGGCGCTTCATCCGCCCTTCGATCTTGAACGAGCATACGCCCGCGTCCGCGAGTTCCCGGACGTGGTCGAGATAGCACATATCCTTCAGGGAAAGCGCGTAGCCGCGCCCCTTGCAGTTGAAATCGAGCCTGCACGGCTGGGCGCAGAGCCCGCGGTTTCCGGACCGTCCGCCGATCATCGACGACAGGTAGCAGCCGCCGGAGAGGCTCATGCAGTGGGCGCCGTGAACGAACGATTCGAGGTCGAGTTTCGTTCCCTTCGCGACCGTCCGGATCTCGTCGAGGGACAGCTCCCGCGCGAGGACGGCGCGATCGAATCCCAGCTCGCCGAGCAGACGAATCCCTTCGAGATCGTGGGCCGCCATCTGGGTCGATGCGTGCATCGCGAGCGTCGGGTACTCCTCGCGGACGATCTTCGCGACGGCGAGGTCCTGGATGATGACGGCGTCGGCGCCGGATTCCGCGACGTCCGCGATCGCCTCGCGCACGCCGTCGAGTTCGTCGTCGCCGACGATCGTATTGACCGTCACGTAGACCTTCACGTTGCGCGCGTGGGCGTATTCGACCGCTTCCCGGAGCGTGAACTCCTCGCCGCTTTCCTTCGCGTTCCGTTCGTTCCCGAAGTTTTCGGCGTTCCGGCGCGCGTTGAAGCCCTTTCCGCCGAGATAGACGGCGTTCGCGCCCGCGCGGACGGCAGCCAGAAGCTGGGCGCGTCCGCCGACGGGCGCCAGGATCTCGACGCGGTCTTCGATTATCCGATCCGTTCTATCCGACACGGGCGGTCGTCTCCTTTCGCGTGA
>JAEEUO010000258.1 GCA_016286935.1 Bacillota bacterium
ACGTACGACGGCCTTTCGATCGCCTACGCCGCGGCGGAATACCTCTGCCGCGAGAAAAACCAGGTCCGGACGCTGTTCGCGACCCACTACCACGAGCTGACGACGCTCGAGAGCGAGCTGCCGGGGCTGAAGAACCTCAACGTGGACGTGCGCGAGTCGAACGGGAACATCGTCTTTCTCCATAAAATCGTCGAAGGAAGCGCGTCGAGAAGCTACGGCATCCACGTCGCGAAGCTCGCCGGCGTCCCGCCGCGCGTTCTCGAAACGGCCGAAACCAAGTTAGGCGAGCTGGAAGGGGCCTCTAAGGCCGAAAATCGCCCCGTAGACGAACGAAAACCGTTTGCAGGGGAAATGGATCGACTGGAGGAAAAATACGCTCAGATCAGCTTTTTTGACTTCGCGCCGAACCCGGTCGTCGAACGGCTGAGATCGCTCGATCTGATGGAGATCACGCCCTCGAAGGCGTTCGAGATCCTCCAGGACCTCCAGGACGCCGCGAAGCGGTCATAGGGCGGACGCGAAGGCTTTGAAACGGATGAAATGAATGAACGCGCGGAAAGGGCGCGGACGATATGGCACACATCGTAAAACTGACAAAGGACGTCGCGGACAAGATCGCGGCCGGCGAGGTCGTCGAACGGCCGCTTTCGGTCGTGAAGGAGCTCCTCGAGAATTCGCTCGACGCGGGCGCAACTGCGGTCGTGATCGAGATCGAGGGCGGCGGGAAGAAGTCCGTGCGCGTGACCGACAACGGCTCGGGGATCGCGGCGGAGGACCTCTCGCTCGTCTTCGAGCGCCACGCGACGTCGAAGATCCGCGACGCGAAGGACCTCGAGGCCATCGAAACGCTCGGATTCCGCGGCGAGGCGCTGTCATCGATCGCGGCCGTTTCCCACGTCGAGCTGATCACGAAGACGGCCGGCGCGAAGGCCGCGTCGCGCGTTCTCGCGGACGGAGGAGAGATCCGTTCGGTCGAGGAGGTCGGCGCGCCCGACGGCACGACGATCATCGTCCGCGACCTGTTCTGGAACACGCCCGCGCGTTTGAAATTCCTCAAGCCGGACGGCACCGAGGCGTCGCTCGTGATCGACCTCGTCCAGCGGATGGCGCTCTCGTATCCGAACGTGAAGATGCGGCTCGTCTCGAACGGCAAGGTCCTCTTCGCGACGAACGGAAAGGGCGACGTCTACACGAACATCCTCACGATCTACGGCAAAGACGTCGCGGAACACCTCCTGCGCGTCGAATCGGAACGCGACGGGCTCCGGCTCTCCGCGTTCATCTCCGCGCCCGAATACACGAAATCGACGCGGCGGAACCAATACTTCTTCGTCAACGGCCGCGCGATCGGCTCGAAGCTGCTCGAAACGGCCGTCACGGACGGCTATCGCGAGAAGATGTTCGAGGGCCGCTATCCCGTCTGCTTCCTGTTCCTGACCGTCGACCCGGGGACGCTCGACGTCAACATCCACCCCGCGAAGCGCGAGGTCAAGTTCGAGGAGGAGGGAAAGGTGCGCGCGTTCGTCGCGGACGCGGTGCGGAACGCGCTGTATACGCGCTACGCGGTGCCGGAGATGCGCTACGTGAACGGGAGACCGTCCGCGGAGAACACTTCCAAGCCGCCGGAAACGGTCTCTCCGGGACCGGAACTGCCCGAGACGACGCTTCGGAACGAGCTCGCGGACATCCGGGAAAACGCGCAGAACAAGCCTGAAAAGGCGAAAGGCCGGTTCGAAGGCATCTCGCGGATCGAGAAAGGCGAACAGACGCTGGTAGACGTGAAAGAATTACTGTCTACCAGAACGAACGCGCCCGTTGAAAAGCCCGTCTGGGCCGAAAAGCCCCAGGGGATTGAAAATACGCCGGTAAATAAACCGTTCGAGCCGAACGCGCTCCACATCACCGGCAGCGTATTCGCGACGTACATCACCGCCTCCGACGACGAATACTTCTATCTGATCGACCAGCACGCCGCCCACGAGCGCGTCTTCTACGAGCAGTTCGTCCGCGAATGGAAGAACGAGGAGAAGGCCTCCCAGATCCTCCTCCAGCCGTTCGTGTTCGAGGTCTCGCCGGCGATCAAGGCGCGCGAGCTCGACTGGCTGCCCGTCCTCGGCGGGATGGCCTATTCCGTCGAGGAATTCGGCCCGAAATCGTACGCCGTCAAGGAGATCCCCGCGTTCATGGACGAGGGCGAGGCGCGCCGCTTCATCGACGAATTCATCGAACGGCTCGAGGAGGAGCGCGACATCACCGACCGCGAACAGCTCGACCGGATCATCACCATGAGCTGCAAATCGGCCGTCAAGGGGAACGATACGCTCGACCTGCTCGAGATGAAACGGCTGCTCGAGGACCTCTCGACGTGCGAGAACCCGTTCAGCTGCCCCCACGGCCGTCCGGTCTTCCTGAAGCTCTCGAAGACCGAGATCGAGCGGATGTTCAAGCGCAAGTGACCGC
>JAEEUO010000259.1 GCA_016286935.1 Bacillota bacterium
AGCCCCGAGAGGACGGCGCCGCCGCCGGCCGCCGCGAGACCGGGGGGGCCGGTGGCGGAGAGCCGGACGGGGGTCCCGGCCGATCCGGCGTCGGACGGCCGCCCGTCCGCGATGACCGTCGGCTGTCCCTTGAGCAGGACGATGGCCTTGAGCTGTTCCGCGAGGGAGACCGCGGCGCCGACGGGATCGGACTGGATATCACTGACGGAGAGGCCCGAGAGGCGGCTGAACTCCTTAACGTGGGGCGTCAGGATCAGTTTACAGACCGGTTTGATCTCCGCCTCCAGACGGTCCGACCGGAGGCGCGCAAAGGCGTTCAGCCCGTCCGCGTCGAGGATGAGCGTTCCGGTATAGTTCGTGAGGAGCCAGCGGACGGCCCTTGTCGTTTCGGGTGTGTTGCCGGCGCCCATGCCGAACGCGATCACGTCGTAGCGGCGCGCGAGGGCGAGGAATTCCGAACGGTCGAACAGGAAATGATCCCCCCGTTCCGAGAGGGGATAGAGCGTCGCTTCGAGGATCTGCGGAACGATCGCGGAGCAGATGGACCGCGGCGCGGCGATCGCGCAGACGCCCGCGCCTGCGCGCATCGCCGCCTGCGAACACGCGGCGAGCGCGTGTTCGCAGGCCCGATCCGCAAGGCGGATCGCGCCGCTGTACGGCAGGCTTCCGCCCACGAGGGCGACGTAACCGAAATCGCCCTTGTTCGCGTCGGCGTTCCGCTTCGGGAACGCCGACCGCGCAAGGGCGTCGTTCATTTTTTGAATAACGGGTTCCACGTTACTTGTTCGACGTGACGAGATACGGCGCGAGACGGCCCGCGAGGTCGGCCGCGTTCATCGTCTGGAGCGTGATGTGGCCGGGGCCCGTGACGTACGTCAGGAACAGCCCTTCGCCGCCGAAGAGGACGTTCTTCACGCCCTTGACGGTCTGGACGTCCATCGTGCACGTCGCGTCCATCATCGCGAGATCGCCCGTCGAGACGACCATCGTCTCGCCCGCGCCGAGCTCGTATTCGACCGCGGAGCCGTCGACCTCGAGGAAGAGGAGGCCGCTGCCGGACCACTTCTGCATGATGAAGCCCTCGCCGCCGAAGAAGCCCGTCGCGGCCTTGCGGTTGAAGAAGACCTCGGAATCGAGTCCGGGCGTCGCCGCGAGGAACGCGCTCTTCTGGAGGATGACGGGGTGGCCGGGCGTCACTTCGACCGCGACGATCGAGCCGGGGAAGGACGACGAGAACGCGATCATGCCGGGTCCGCCGACCGCCGTGTAGACGTTGCGGAAGATCTTTTCCCCCGCGAACATCCGCCCGAGAGCCTTGCCGAGACCGCCGCCGCCCTCCGTGGACATCTGCATGTTCGGCGTCATCCAGCTCATCGCGCCGCCCTGGTTGACCATCTGTTCGCCCTCTTCGAGGTTGCAGATCACGACGGGGAGCGAATCGCCCCTGATTTCATAGCGCATAGTAAGTACCTCCGTTATGATTGAAAGCAGTGCTTCGAATACTTATTCGGTCTCGCCCGCGACCTTGCGGATCTCGAACCCTTCGCCCTGGACCTCCTTCGAATCGAGGATGATCGTAAAGGCCTTCGGCTCGGCGGTCTTGAGGTGGCGGCGGATCGCGTAGATCTCTTTATAGGTGCCCGTGACGAGGACGATGTCCTTCTCGTCGTTGTGGTAGGAACCGGCTCCGGGCAGGATCGTTGCGCCGCGGGACGTCAGGGTGTCGATCTGTTTCGCGATGTTCGGCCCGTTTCCCTTTTCGGTCACGATCCACGCGACGGCGCCCGAGTTCATGCCGAGGATGATGCGGTCGATCGTCGTCGTCGAGAGGAAGATGATGAGGACGCCGTAGACGACGGCCTCGATGTCCTTAAAGATGATGCCGGCGGCGGCGAGCGTGACGAGCTCGGTCAGGAACGAGATCACGCCCGTTTTCACGTACGGCCGGTAGTGCTTCACGAGCATGATGATGAAGTCGATCCCGCCCGTCGACGAGCCGCGCATGTAGATGATGGCGAACGCGACGCCGTAGAAGACGCCGACGATCAGGGCGGAGATCATGCGGTCGAGCGAGAGGACCGGAAGGAGCGGCGCGACGAAGTCCATCAGAAGGGACTGAATCACGATGCAGCGGATCGATTTCGCGAGGAAGCGGAAGCCGATCAGCTTCCAGCAGATCAGCGCGAACGGGATGTTCAGGACGAAGTACGTCAGACCCATCGACACGCCGAACAGACGGTAGAGGATCAGGGCGATCCCGGAGAAGCCGGAGATCGCGAAGGCGGCCGGCGCTGCGACGTTATAGGTGGCGAACGCGATCAGCATGCAGCCGCCGAGCTCGCAGAGGATATCGAGAAGGATGGATTTGGCTTTCGGGGTCATGGTCTCTCCTGGGTTCCGTCCGCCGCGGGAAGGCCCCGCGACTCGCGTTCGTACGCCGCCTCGGCGTACTCGGTC
>JAEEUO010000009.1 GCA_016286935.1 Bacillota bacterium
AAAGCGTCCCGGGATAGCCCTCCTCGTCCGGCCCGCTCACATAACGGAACGTAAGCGACCCGTCCGCCGGATCGATCGACGCGTCGAACACCGTCCGCGAAAAGACGCCGTGGAGGTGGTTCGGGCCTTCGTTCGGCTCGAGGCGGACCGTACGGCCGTCCAGCGGAAACGACGCGCCGCCGATGCGGTTCGCGACGCGGCCGACGCAGGCGCCGAAGTAGCAGTTCCCCTCCTCGTAGCCGCGGACCGTATCGTATCCGAGCACGACGTCGACGATCCTCCCGCTCCGGTCCGGAAGTGCGATCGACCGGACCGTCAGGCCGTAATCCAAAACGCGGACGGTCATCCCCTCCGCGTTTTTCATCGTATACTGCGTGACCGGCACGCCCCGTTTTGTCGCGCCGAACGGCGCCTTTTCGATCGTTGTCATCTTTATTCCGCCGGGTTGACCGTCGTGATCTCCTCGCTCGCCACCGCCGCGGCAACGAGCGCGTCGACGTCGAGCTTCGCCTCCGATTCGAGGATCGCGTCGAGGCGCGGTTTCGTCTTCGGATGCTTCGGCAGGAAGACCGTGCAGCAGTCCTCAAACGGCTGGATCGACGTCTCGAACGTGCCGATCTCCTGTGCGATCTCGATGATGTCGGTCTTGTCCATCGCGATCAAAGGCCGCATCACCGGCAGGCTCACGGCGTTGTCCGTCACGACGAGCGCCTCGGCCGTCTGGCTCGCGACCTGGCCGATGTTCTCGCCGGTGATCAGCATCTGGCAGCGGTTCTTCTTCGCGATCTCCTCCGCGATCTTCATCATGAAGCGGCGGACGTGGATCGTCGTCTCGTCCTCGGGGCAGTTCGCGACGATCTCCTCCTGGATCGGGAGAAGGTTCACGGAATGGATGCGGATGCGTCCCATATAGCCCGCGAGGATCCGCGTAAGGTCCTTGACCTTCTCGAACGCGCGCTCGCTCGTGTAGGGGTAGGAGTGGAAGTGGACGGCCTCGATGACCATCCCGCGCTTCGCCATCATCCACGCCGCGACGGGGGAATCGATCCCGCCCGAGAGCAGGACGAGGCCCTTGCCGTTCGTGCCGAGCGGAAGGCCGCCGAACGCGCTGATCTTCTGGTCGTAGAGGTAGGAATGGTCGCGGCGGACGTGGACGAACAGCTTCACGTCAGGCTCGTGGACGTCGACCTTAAGCACCTTGCAGCCCTTCAGAACGGCAGCGCCGACGCGCCGCGCGATCTCGGGCGATTCGATCGGGAAGTTCTTGTCCGAGCGGCGCGCTTCGACCTTGAACGTTTTCACGCCGCGCGTTTCGATGACGCGGTCCATGAACGCGACGGCCGCGGCGCAGATCGCCTCGAGGTCCGATTCCGTCTCAACGGCGGGGGAGATCGTCTCCACGCCGAAGACCTTCGAGACCTCGCGCAGGACCGTCTCCTCCGGGAGATCGTTCGGCGTGCGCACGAACAGGATCCCCTCGACGCGGCTGACCTCGCAGTCCGGGTACTTCTTCAGCGCCTTCGCGATCCGCTGCATCAGGACGCGCTCAAAATACGGCTTGTTCAGCCCTTTCAGCGCGACCTCGCCGACGCGCACGAGGTAACAATTCTTATCCATACGATCACCTGTGTGTCAGTTTACGCATTAAGGCGACAGCCCGTTTCAACTCCGCGATCACTATGTTCATCTCTTCGACCGTGTTCTCTCCGCAGAAGGAGAAGCGGACGGCACCCTCGATGCGTTCGGGGGAGAGGCCGCAGGCGCGGAGGACGTGGCTGCCCCTGTTCTTCGAATTGGAGGAGCAGGCGGAGCCGGTCGAGACGTAGATCTCCTTCTGTTCGAGCGTGTGGAGCAGGACCTCGCCGCGGCAGCCGAGGAAGCTCACGTTCAGGACGGACGGAGCGGCAAGACCCGGCTCCCCGCCCGTTTCGAACGGGCCGTTGACGGCGATATCGGGGATCTCCGCGAGGAGGCCGTCCCTGAGGTAGTTCCGCACCTCCGCCATCCGGCGGATCTTTTCGGCGCCGCGCTCCGTGAGCTCGCGCGCGGCTTCGCCGAAGCCGACGATCCCGACCATGTTTTCCGTGCCGGAGCGGAAGCCGGATTCCTGGCCGCCGCCGAAGACGAACGAGGGGATCCGCACGCCTTCGCGGACGTACAGGCCGCCGATGCCCTTGGGGCCGTGGATCTTGTGGGCCGAGACCGACACGAGGTCGATCTCCGTCCCGGCCAGGCCGAGGGCGTACGCGGCGCCGGAGGCGCCGCCCGTCCCGCCGGAGAGCGCGACCTTCCCGTACGCCTGAACGGCGTCGGTATGGAAGAGCGCGCGCGGCGCTTTCGCGTGGACGAGAGCCGCGAATTCCGCGACGGGATAGACCGTCCCGGTCTCGTTGTTGACGGCCATCACCGACACGCCGATCGTGTCGTCCGTAAGCGCCGCCTCGAGGTCTTCCCGCCGCACGGCGCCCTCCTCCGTCACCGGCAGTACCGTCACGCGATATCCGCGCCGCTCGAGCTCCTTCGCGGCCTCGAGGACGGCAGGATGCTCGACGGCCGTCGTGATGAAACGGTTCCCGTATCGCCTCCCCGCCTCGGCCATTCCGAACAGCGCGGTGTTGTCGCTCTCCGTTCCGCCGGACGTGAAAACGAGCGATTTGAGCATCGAAAGCTCGCCGCCGGCAAAGTTGCCCGAAGAGAGCCCAAACGTCGCTGAAATCGACGATTTGGCGCCTTTCAGGGCCTTTTCCGCGGCAAGTCCGAGGCGGTGCAGCGACGACGGATTGCCGAAGTCGTCCGCGAGCGCTTTCGCGCAAGAAGCCGCTACGCGAGGCAGCGGCTTTGTTGTGGAACTGTTGTCCAGATAGATCATTTTCGTCAGTCTTCGATCTTCGCGTTCTTGTAGAGATCCGCGACGAGTTTCTCGTTCCGGACGACCATCTTCAGATAGCCGATCCCGTAGTAATCCTTGTATTCGGAGTAATCCTCAACGCCTTCGTTCGCGGTGAAGTATTCCTTGAGATCGTCCTCCGAGACGGTGATGCCTTCCTGTTCCGCGATCGCCTGCATCGCGAGCGATTCCTTCACGGCCTGGACGTAGATGTCATGGTTCATCTCGTCGAACTGTTCCTTGTTCTCGCAGTACGTCAGATTGTAGAACCACTGCTCGGCGGTGTAGCCGTAGTTCGTGTAGTAATTCGCGTACGCCTTCGCCTGGAGCATGTAGTAGTCGTAGTTCGCGTCCTCCTGGAACGTGATGAGCTTTTCGGGCAGCTGGCCGTAGATGGCGTCGTTGACGATGTGGTCCGTCAGTTTTTTGAGCAGGTTCTCCTCGACGAGCGCGTCCGTCAGGGCATGGCGAAACTCGGCGACGGTCATCAGGCCCTCGGTCTCGGCGTATTTGTCCGTGACGAACTCGTCGGTCAGCTCGGGAATGATCTTCTCGGAGATCTTATTGATCTTGATCGTGAAGACGGCGTCCTTGCCGGAGAGATCCGTGTTGTTCTGATACGGGTCGGGGAAGGTGACGTGGATGTCGAATTCATCGCCGGTGAACGCGTTCGCTTCGACGATCGCGTCCTCGAAGCCGGGGATCATCGAGCCCGAGCCGAGTTCGAGTTGCGGCGAGTTTCCGGACATGCCGTCGACGGTCGTTCCGTCCGCCAGCCTGCCTTCGAAGTTGATGTCAACGACGTCCTTCAGCTGCGCCGCCCGCTCCGTCACGTCAACCGTGTACTGGTAGCTCGCGAGGACCTCGTCGATCTCATGCTGAAGTTCCTCTTCGGTCGGCGTCACTTCGCTCCGCTTCACGGTGAAGCTGTTGTAGTCCTCCGGGACCTTCACGATATCCGACGCGTTCACGTCCTTCCAGAAGCCCTCGTCCGTCAGATCGCGGCTGTAGTCGAAGGTCTCCGGTTCCGGTTCCTTTTTCTTGCAGCCCGCGAGCAGCGAGACCGACAGGACCATGCAGAGCAGGATCAAAAGCACTCGTTTCGTATTCTTCATTCGTCTTATCCTCCGTCGCCGCGGTCGCGCGGCGATTCTTTTTCGTTTTTTTACACGCAAACCGTACGGATCGGCCGCAATACGGGTATTCTACACGAAAAAGGGCCGTTCCGCAAGGGGAACGGCCTTCTTCACCTAATTTTCAGGTATCGACCCTATACGAGTTCGACCCAGACGACTTCTGCGATGTCGCCCGGACGCGGACCCATCTTCAGGATGCGCGTGTAGCCGCCGTTGCGGTCGGCATATTTGGGAGCGATCTCGTCGAACAGCTTTTTGACGACGTCCTCATCGAGCAGATAGCTGGCTGCCTGTCTTCTCGCGTGAAGGTCGCCGCGCTTGCCGAGGGTGATCATCTTTTCTGCGATACGACGCGTTTCTTTTGCGCGCATCAGAGTCGTTTCGAGCTTGCCGTATTTGAGCAGGTCCGTCACGAGGTTGCGCAGCATCATCTTTCTATGCGCAGAGGTTCTTCCCAGTTTTCTGTAACCCGGCATTGTAATTCCTCCTAACTTATTCGTCCGAGGGCTTTAAGCTCAGCCCCAGTTCTTCGAGTTTGTGCTTGACTTCGTCCAAAGACTTCTTGCCAAGATTGCGGACCTTCATCATATCCTCTTCGGTACGCTGCGTCAGTTCCTCGACGGTGTTGATGCCGGCTCTCTTGAGGCAGTTGTAGGAACGGACGGAGAGTTCGAGCTCTTCGATCGTCATCTCGAGCGCTTTCCCTTTCTGGTCCTCTTCCTTTTCCACCATCGTCTCCATATCGGCGACGGAGTCGGTCAGGTTGATGAACAGACGCAGGTGATCCTCCATGATCTTCGCGCCGATCGACACGCCCTCCTGGGGAGTGATCGAACCGTCGGTCCAGAGTTCCAGAACGAGTCTGTCGTAGTCGGTCACCTGGCCGACGCGGGTGTTCTCTACCGTGAAGTTGCATTTCCGCACGGGCGTGTAGATGCTGTCGACGGGGATGACGCCGATCGGCGTCGTCTCGGTCTTGTTGTTCTCCGCGAGAACATAGCCGCGGCCCTTCGCCATGTCGATCTCCATGACGAGGTGAGCGCCCTCATCGAGCGTCGCGATGTGGAGTTCCGGATTGAAGATCTCGAGACCGCCGTCCAGCGCGATATCAGCCGCGGTGACTTCCTTCGGGCCGACCTGATCGAGGAGCACGGTCTTCGTGTTGTCCTGAAGGCGGATCGCGAGTCTCTTGAGGTTGAGGATGATTTCGGTAACGTCTTCCTTGACACCGGGGATGGTGGAGAATTCGTGGAGGACGCCGTCGATTTTAACGGAGGTGACCGCCGCGCCCGGAAGGCTCGACAGAAGGATCCGTCTCAGGCTGTTTCCGAGGGTGATTCCATAACCTCTTTCAAGAGGTTCAACGATGAATTTGCCGTAATTCTTGTCGTCATCAGAGTACACGCATTCAATCGTCGGTTTTTCAATTTCGATCATTGTAAAACCCTCCTGGTTTTCATGTGTGATGCGAAAGGAATTCGTTAACGATTACTTGGAGTAGAGCTCGACGATGAGACGCTCCTGAATCGGCGTGTCGATGTCTTCTCTCTTCGGCATGGCGAGGACCCGGCCTTCGAGCTTGTCCGTATCGACGGAGATCCAGTTGGGCGTGCTGATGGACATGTCACGAATTTCCTTGAATTTCGGGGAAGAAACGCTCTTCTCCTTGACTTTGATGACGTCTCCGGCTTTGACGGCCATGGAGGGGATGTTCTGTTTTCTGCCGTTTACCGTGAAGTGGCCGTGGAGAACGAGCTGGCGCGCTTCCTTCCGCGAGGAGGCAAAGCCCATACGGAAGACCGCGTTGTCGAGTCTCGTTTCGAGCGCGACGAGGAGGTTTTCACCGGTCTGGCCCTTCGCGCGTTCGGCCTTTTCAAAGTAATTGCGGAACTGGGTTTCCTGAACGCCGTAGAAACGTTTTGCTTTCTGCTTCTCGCGGAGCTGGAGACCGTAGTTGGAGAGCTTGACTCTTCTGTCGTTGCCGTGCTGTCCGGGGGCATACGAACGCTTTTCCATCGCGCATTTCGTCGAATAGCAGCGCTCGCCCTTGAGGAACAGTTTCTGGCCTTCTCTTCTGCAAAGTCTGCAGGAAGGTCCTGTGTATCTGGACATGTTCGATTACCTTCCTTTCCTCATACTCTTCTCCGCTTCGGCGGTCTGCAGCCGTTGTGCGGAATCGGGGTGATGTCGCGGATGAGGGTGATTTCGAGACCCGCAGCGGCGAGCGCGCGGATCGCAGCTTCACGCCCGGAACCCGGACCTTTGACGTAGACTTCAACGGTCTTGAGGCCGTGCTCCATCGCAGCCTTCGCGGCGGTATCGGCCGCCATCTGGGACGCGAACGGAGTCGACTTACGGGAACCCTTGAAGCCGAGGGTGCCGGAAGAGCACCAGGAAAGGGCGTTGCCGTCCATGTCGGACAGCGTAACGATGGTGTTGTTGAAGGTAGCCTGGATGTGGGCCTGGCCTTTTTCAATGTTCTTGCGTTCTCTTCTCTTGCGAGTCGCTTTCTTCGCCTGTGCCATTTTTCAGCTTACCTCCTTACTTCTTTTCTTTCTTTGCACGGCCGACGGTCTTCTTCGGACCTTTGCGGGTGCGCGCGTTGGTTTTGGTTCTCTGACCGCGGACGGGGAGACCCTTTCTGTGACGAACGCCGCGATAGCAGCCGATCTCCATCAGCCGCTTGATGTTCATGGAGACTTCTCTCCGGAGATCACCTTCCACGGTGTATTCGGTATCGATGATTTTACGGATGCTACCGACTTCGTCTTCGGAAAGATCCTTTACCCGGGTGTCCGGATTCACTCCGGCTTTTTCCAGGATTGCCTTTGCCGTGGAATGGCCGATGCCATAGATATAGGTAAGACCGATTTCTACCCGTTTTTCCTTCGGCAAGTCAACACCGGCTATACGAGCCATACTTGTTTTCCTCCTAAATGTTTAAACTCAGAATCCATTGGACGATGAATGCCCACGCGCGTCACTCCGGCGTCTCCCGACGCGGGAATGTAGCCGCACCCGCTAGGACGATTCAGCAATATTGATTGGGGTCAGCCCTGCACCTGCTTGTGCTTCGGATTTTCGCAGATGACCATGACTTTTCCGTTTCTCTTGATCACCTTGCACTTTTCGCAGATGGGCTTTACGGAAGCTCTTACTTTCATGATTTTATCCTCCTTATTTGGAATACCTACTTGTCTCTCCAGGTGATTCTTCCCTTGGAGAGGTCATAAGGAGATAACTCCACTTTGACTTTGTCTCCGGGTAAGATTCGGATGAAGTTCATTCTGATTTTGCCGGATACGTGCGCGAGCACTTTGAAGCCGTTTTCGAGTTCGACGATGAACATCGCGTTCGGCTGTGCTTCGAGAACGGTACCCATGACTTCGATTGCATCTTGTTTTGCCATTTCCGCGCGCACCTCCTTCTTTATTTCAGCAGCGTCGTCAGATACGGTTCGTCTTCGGTGATCACGATCGTGTTTTCGTAGTGGGCCGTCAGGCTCCGGTCGATCGTGCGGGCCGTCCAGTCGTCCCGCAGGACCTCGACCTCGTACGATCCCGCCGATACCATCGGTTCGACGGCGATGACCATTCCGGGGACGAGGCGCGGTCCGTGACCGGGCTTTCCGTAGTTCGGGATCTGGGGATCTTCATGCATATCCGTTCCGATCCCGTGACCGACGTAATCGCGGATCATCGAGAAGCCTTCCGCCTCGCACGTCACCTGGATGGCGTGGCTGATGTCGCTGAGACGGTTGCCCGCCCTCGCGAATTTCAGGCCCTCGAAGAAGCTCCGCTCCGTCGTTTCGATGAGTTTGGCTGCTTCGGGAGATACGGTTCCGACCGCGTATGTGCGCGCCGCGTCGCTGTAGTAGCCCTTCCAGACCGTTCCCATGTCGATCGAGACGATGTCTCCTTCGCGGAGGATCTTCCGCTTCGACGGGATGCCGTGGACGACGACTTCGTTGACGCTCGCGCAGACGGTTGCGGGGAAGCCGGCATACCCTTTGAACGCCGGGAGCTGACCGTGGCGGAGGATCTCCTCCTCCACGTACTTGTCGATCTCCCAGGTGCTCATGCCGGGTTTGATGAAATCGCTCAGAGAAGCCAGGATCTCGGCCGTGACCTTGCCGGCTTCCTTCATCAGTTCGATTTCTTCCTTGGATTTGATTGTAATCATGAATTATGCCTCGAGTTCCCGGATGATCGCTTCGAAGACATCCTTCGGACCGCCCGCGCTCTCGATCGGGACGAGTTTCCCGGTTCTGGCGTAGTAATCCGTCAGAGGCAGCGTCTGTTCGTTGTAGACCTTGAAGCGGTTCTTCACCGTCTCCTCGGTATCGTCGGCTCTCTGGTAGACTTCACCGCCGCAGAGATCGCAGACGCCTTCCTTCTTCGGAGGCATATTCACGATGTGGTAGGGGGCTCCGCACTGACGGCAGACCCTGCGGCCTGTCATCCGTTTCAGCAGCTCGTCCTCGTCGACCCGGATGTCGATGACGGCATCGAGTTCGATGCCGGCATCGGCCAGGATCGCGTCGAGGGCTTCCGCCTGGGGTACGGTGCGCGGGAATCCGTCGAAGAGGAACCCTTTTTCGCAATCGGGTTCCGCGAGACGGTCCTTCACAAGGTCCATGATGAGGCTGTCGGGGACGAGCTCACCACGGTCCATGTACCCCTTTGCGAGAACGCCGAGCGGCGTTTCCGCCTTCACGTTCGCGCGGAGGATGTCCCCGGTGGAAATGTGAGGGATATTGTATTGTTCGGCGATCATAACGGACTGGGTGCCCTTACCGGCTCCCGGAGGCCCGAGAAGAATAAATCTTGCCATAACAGTACACCTCTTCGCTTCCTTATTTCAGGAACCCCTGGTAATTCCGCATCAGGAGCTGCTGTTCGAGCTGTTTCCACATGTCGAGCGCGACGCCCACGATGATGAGGAGGGACGTTCCGCCGAAGCTGATGGAAAGGTTCGTGAACTGACCGATCAGGGTCGGCAGCACCGCGACGACGGCGAGGAAGATCGCGCCGGTGAAGGAGATGCGGGTCATTACCTTCTGGAGATACTCTTCCGTCGGCTTGCCCGGGCGGATGCCGGGGATGAAGCCGCCGTTGGAGCGCATGTTGTCCGCTACGTCATGGGGATTGAACGTGATCGACGTGTAGAAGTAGTTGAACGCGATGATGAGGATCACGTTGAGGATCGTGTAGATCCAGACGCCCGGATTTCCGTTCGGGCTGAACCACTTCGACATGAAGTTCGCGAATCCGCTGTTCGGCCAGAAGTAGGTCAGCGTCAGCGGGAACTGGAGCAGCGAGGTGGAGAAGATGACGGGGATAACGCCGGCCTGGTTGACCTTGATCGGAATGAAGGTCGACTGTCCGCCGTACATCTTCCGTCCGACGACTTTCTTCGCGTACTGGACCGGGATCTTGCGGGTGCCTTCCTGAACGAGGACGACGCCGACGACGACCGCGACCGCGAAGATCACGAAGAGGATGATCGCGAGCAGCGAGACGGTACCGGCCTTGAAGCTGAGGAATGTGTTGTGGATCTGGCTCGGCACGCGGGCGATGATCCCGCCGAAGATGATGAGCGAGATGCCGTTGCCGATGCCGTATTCGTTGATCTGTTCACCAAGCCACATCAGGAACGCGGTTCCGGCGATGAGCACGAGGATGATGAGCGCGGCGGTCCAGAAGTTCCAGGGGCTGACGGCGGTCCGGAAGAGACCGACGGTCATGCCGATCGCCTGGAGGAACGCCAGAACGACCGTCAGATAACGGGTGTACTGGGCGATCTTCTTGCGGCCTTCGTTGCCTTCCTTGGACAGCCGCTCGAGCGCGGGAATCGCGAAGGCGAGCAGCTGGAGGATGATCGATGCGGTGACGTAGGGCGTGATGCTGAGTGCGAAAATCGTGAAGTTGCTGAAGCTTCCGCCCGAGAACAGATCAAACAGGGAAAGGAGGCCCATCTCGTCCGAGAAGAGGGACGCGAGGATGGAGCGGTCGATTCCCGGAACAGGAATGTTCGAACCGACGCGGAAGACGAGGAGCATCAGCAGCGTGAAGATCATCTTCTTCCGGATGTCGGCGACTTTCCATGCTCTTTGCAGGGTGTTCAGCATCTCCATACTAGATCACCTCGGCCTTTCCTCCGGCAGCCTCGATCTTTTCGACAGCAGACTTGCTGAATTTGTTCGCCTGTACGGTAAGCTTCTTGCCGAGCGCGCCGGATCCGAGAACCTTGACGGCGTCGAGCTTGGATTTGATGAGGCCTTCCGCAACGAGGAGATCCGGCGTAACGACGGAACCGTCCTCAAACGCGTTCAGCGCTTCGACGTTGACGATCGCGACTTCCTTCGCAAAGATGTTGTTGAAGCCGCGCTTCGGGATGCGTCTGTAGAGGGGCATCTGGCCGCCTTCGAATCCGAGGCGGGTGCCGCCGCCGGAACGGGAGTTCTGGCCGTTCATGCCGCGACCGGAGGTGGTGCCGTTGCCGGTACCGGTGCCGCGGCCCTTTCTCTTCGGGGCACGGCTGGCGCCCTGGGGCGCTTTCAGTTCGTGGATTTTCATTACAGGGCACCTCCTTACAGTTCTTCGACTTTGACCATGTGGTCGATCTTGTCGCACGCGCCGCGGACCGCCTCGTTGTCGGGCAGGACGACGGTGTGGCCGACCTTGCGAAGACCGAGGCCTTCGACGACTTTCTTCTGATAGGGGCTCGAACCGATGAGGCTCTTCACGAGCGTGACCTTGACTTGTTTTTCAGCCATTTTTCGTGTCCTCCTAACCTAAGATCTCTTCGCGGGTCTTGCCTCTCAGGCGGCTGAGTTCGTCGACCGTCTTGAGGTTCTTGAGACCTTCCAGCGCCGCGTAGGCCATGTTGCCCGCGTTGTTGGAACCGATGGATTTCGCGCGGATGTCCTGGATTCCCGCAAGCTCGAGGATCGTGCGGACCGCACCGCCGGCGATGACGCCGGTACCGGGGGCGGCGGGCATCAGGAGAACCTGGCCGGCGCCGAAGATGCCGAGCGTTTTGTGGGTGATCGTCGTTCCGAGCATCGGGACGGTGACGAGGTTCTTCTTCGCGTCTTCAGTCGCCTTGCGGACGGCTTCCGGAATTTCCATCGACTTGCCGAGGCCAAGGCCGACACGACCCTTGCCGTCACCGACGACGACCGTAACGGAGAAGCGGCTGTTCTTGCCGCCCTTGACGACCTTCGTGACGCGGCGGATGTTCACGATCTGTTCCTTGAACTCCGGCTTGTTTTCTTCATATCTGTTGTATGCCATCGCAAACCTCCTAGAAATTCAGGCCGGCACTTCTCGCGCCGTCAGCCAGTTCCTTGACTCTGCCGTGATAGATGTATCCGGCGCGGTCGAAGCAGACTTCCTTGATTCCCAGATCGATCGCTCTCTTGCCGAGCGCTTCGCCGACCTTCTTCGCGGCTTCCTTGTTTCCGCCGTATTCCGTGAATTCCTTTTCCAGGGAGGAAGCGGCGCAAAGGGTCTTTCCGGTCGTGTCGTCGATGATCTGAGCGGAGATGTTGGCAAGGCTTCTGTAGACGCAAAGTCTCGGCTTTTCAGGAGTCCCGAAAATGTCGTTTCTGACTCTGCCATGGCGCTTGACGCGCTTGTCGGCCTTCGATAATTTCTTAGACATTTTGTACTCCTTTCCTTATTTCTTCACGCCGGCTTTGCCTTCTTTGCGGCGGATCTTCTCGCCGTCGTAGATGATGCCCTTGCCCTTGTAGGGTTCCGGTCCTCTCTTCGAGCGGATGATCGCGGCATAGTTGCCGACTTCGGCTTTGTTCGTGCCCTTGACGAGGATCTCCGTCTGGGACGGGACTTCGGTCGTGATCCCTTCGGGATCGGGCATTTCGATCGGATGGGAATATCCGAGGTTCAGGATCAGGACGTTCCCCTTCTTCTCGGCGCGGTAGCCGACGCCGCTCATGGTGAGCTTGCGGGTGTAGCCTTCGGTCACACCGACCACCATGTTGTGGATGAGCGTTCTCGCGAGTCCGTGCTGGGCGCTGTAGACGCGGTCTTCCGGCTTCGGGTTCTCAACGGTCAGAACGCCGTTTTCCATTTTGACGTCCATCAGGGAGCTGATCTTGTCGGAGAGCTGACCCTTCGGACCTTTGACGGTCACGAGATGGCCGTCGACTTTGACTTCAACGCCTGCGGGCAGAGTGACAGGCTTTTTACCGATTCTCGACATTTCCTATCCTCCTACCAGACATAGCAGATGACTTCACCGCCAACGCCGAGTTTACGGGCTTCCTTGTCGGAAATGATGCCGTTGGAGGTGGAGATGATGGCAACGCCGAGACCACCGAGGACCTTCGGGACTTCGTCCTTCTTGGCATAGACCTTAAGGCCCGGTTTGGCGATCTTTTTGATGCCGGA
>JAEEUO010000010.1 GCA_016286935.1 Bacillota bacterium
ATGTAGATCTTATCCGCGTATTTCGCGGCGACCTCGGCGAGTTCCGTCCGCCGCGCGTAGGCGTGGTGGCCGGGGCAGCCGTAGATGCCGACGATGCGGGCGTCGGGGTTGTCGCGGCGGATCGAACCGTAGAGCTTTTCGAAGCTCATGCGGTTGTGGGCGTAATCGACGAGGATGAGCGTTCCGTCCTTCGCGGTAAAAGGCTCCATCCGACCGGGGACGCGCGCGACCTCGAGGCCCTTCCGCACCGCTTCGAGCGGACAGCCGATCGCGAGGCACGCCGCGGCGGCCGCGAGCGCGTTCTCGCCGTTGAAGAGGCCCGGCATCGTCAGCAGGACCGGCGTCGTAACGCCCTGCCATTCCATATCGAAGCGGACGTCGTTCCCCTCCGCGCGGAGATTGCGGCCGGTGAGCAGATCGAGTTTCTTCGGCGGGAGTCCGGTTTCGTCTCCGACCGGGTTCCGTTCCGCCATCGCGCGCTCCGCTTCGGCGAACCGGATCCGCGCCTCCCCGACCGCAACGGACGTTTCCGTTTCCTTCGGGCGATCGTCGAATCCGAACGCGATGAGCCGCTTCGCGGGCGAACGGAGCGCCGTTTCGAGCGTCCTGCCCGCGTGTTCCGGAATGAGGTTCACGACGGCCGTCTCGCATTGTTTGAAGATGAGAAGCTTCGAGGTGTAATAGTCCTCGAAATCGGCGTGTTCGATCGGCGAGATGTGGTCGGTCCCGATGTTCATGAAGACGCCGACGTCGTATTGGATCCCGAGCGTTCTGTGATATTTCAATGCCTGGCTCGAGACCTCCATCTCGACCGCTTCGATCCCGCTGTCGACGGCGTTGCGGAAGTGGCGGTAGATCTCGAACGATTCGGGGGTCGTAATGTGGGATTCCACGTCGATCACGCCGTCAAACGTATCGATGCCGGAAATGACCGCGGAGGGCTTCTTCCCGAGGCCCGCGTACCAGGCGTCGAGGATCGCGCGGATGTAGTACGTCACGGTCGATTTGCCTTTTGTTCCCGTCACGCCGATCGTCGCGAGCTCCGTCTCCGGGTCGCCGGTGAAGAGCTTCGCGAGGACGGGCATCGCGCGGCGGACGTCGGTCACCCGGACGAACGCGGGCATATCCTTAGGATCCGGAAGCGCGTCGGCAAGAATGCGGCTGTTGTCCTCCTCCGCAACCTACGCGAACGCGCCCTTCTCAACGGCCGAAACGAGGTACTTCGGCTGGAACTCGGCGCCCTTCACGACGAACAGAGTCCCCGGCGTAACCTCGCGCGAATCGAACGTCAGGTTCGAGACCGGCTCGTCAAGCAGCGGTTCGCACCCTTTGCAGCCGTCCATTTCCAACAACCCGGCCTTGTTCAGCGCAAGTAAATAATTACTTAATGCAACTGTTTCCTGTTTCTTTGCCATTTCAGCATCCTTCGTTCGCTTTGATATGAAAAAACGGGGGATCGCGTCTCCCGTAGAGGTTACCTTGTCTCGCCGCCGCGCAGTTCGTGGCCGCAGATCTCGACGCAGCGCCGCGCGAGGATCTCCATCGCGTCGAGGTACATCTCTTCGGGCAGGCTGAACTTCTTTCCGAACACGGAAAGTTCCGTACAGCCGAGGATGAAGAGATCGACGCCCTCCGCGAGGAGTTCGTTGACGGCAGGCGTGATGTGGGACAGGCGCAGCGGCTTTCCGGCCTTGACGCCGTCGTAGATCACGCGCATGACGGCGGACTGGCCCTCCTCGCCCGGAACGGCCCACTTCAGCCCTTCCTGTTCGAGCGCGGTCTGGTAGAGCTTCGTGCGGATCGTGCCGTCGGTCGCGAGGATGCCGATCTTCGTCCCGCCGGCCGCCTTCGCCGCCTTCGCGGTCTCGCGGATCATGTTGACGAGCGGGATCGAGACGGCTTTCTGGATCTCGTCGGCGAAATAATGGGACGTGTTGCAGGGGATCGCGATCGCGCAGCAGCCCTGTTTCTCAAGGCGCTTCGCGTCCGCGACGAGATACTTCACGACGCCGGCCGTCTTCCCGGAAAGGATCGCCTCCGTCCGGTCGGGCATCGAGGCGTGGTTGAGGATGATCATGTTGAGATGGTCCTGGTCTCGGTCCGCTTTCGTGTTGCGGATGATCCGCTCATAGAAGAGTTCCGTCGCCTCGGGACCCATCCCGCCGATCACGCCGAGGATCTTCTCCTCCCGTTCCCACATAATATCCTCCTTTTCCGCCGTTTTGTCCGTCCGCGGCCGGAGCCGCGGGTCTGAGATGGCCCTGAGAGGCTCTATTTGCCTCCCAGATCGTAGTATTTCGCGAATTTGTAATAGTGACCCAAAAGGTTCTTTTCGATCTTTAAACGGCGTTTCAGGGCCGAATCCGGACCGTACAGGAGCGGGTTCGAGACCTTGCCTTCCGCGATCAGCTTCCTCATCCGCGCGCGGTACTCCTCCTCGGGCACGTACTTGAACGCGACGCCCTTCGGCACGACCATCCACAGGCTCTCGTCCGTCACGATCCGCTCGGGCAGGTCCTCGCCGTAGACGCGGTCCCGCACGACGAGCTCCGCGAGGTTCATCCCCGCGCCGGTGACGTAATAGTTCGAGCGGCCCTGGCGGGTGTTGATCTCAAACGCCTTGTATTTGCCGTCGCGGCGGTCGTATTTGATGTCGAAGTTCGAGAAGCCGGTGTAGTGGAGTTCCTCGAGGAGCGCCTTGAACTGCGCCTCGATCGTTTCGTTGTGTTCGGTGATGATGACGGCGTGGTTTCCGAGCCCGTGGGGCGTATGTTCCTCGAGCAGGACGTGGCCGAGGCACATCATCTTCACCTTTCCGTTGCGGTCCGAGTAGTTCGTCAGGACGCGCATGTACGTATCGTCGCCGGGGATGAAGTTCTGGATGATGACGGAATCGGTGTAGCCGGCGCCGTAGATGTCGCGGAGAACGCGGCGGACGTCTTCCACAGTCTGTTCCTTGTAGACTTTTTTCTGGGTCGGGTAGGGATGGAGCCAGTACTGGACGCCGTTCGAGGGCTTGATGATGAACGGTCCGCCGAACGGGAGCGTGAAATCGTCGCCCATTTCAGGCTTGTAGACGAACGTATCGGGATAGTCGACGCCGACCTTCCGGCAGAGTTCGTAGAAGCGTTCTTTGTGGATCAGGGAGTCCATCAGATCGACGGGGATGTACGGCGCAACGACGTTGTCGGGGTAGTTGCCGAGATTCGCCGAGATCAGCCGGACGTAGCTGTCGCCGCACCCGAGAAGCAGGACGGTCTCATCGCGGTGAGCTTCCGCGAACTCCGTCACGAGGCGGAGGAACGTGTCCTGTTCGTCCGCCTTCGGGTTCGGCGTGTAGTTGAGGATCGCGGAGCCGTAGCACGGCATCGTCGCGTATTTTCCGTAGGCGTAGGGCTTGATGCCGAACGCTTCGTGGAAGGCGCGGCCCATCGAGTAGACGTTGATGTCGCCCGCGAAGAGAAGCGGAACGAACGGTTTAGTTGTTGACATTGGCTTTGACTTCCTCCGGGTCGAGACGGTGGAGATGGCCGACGAGCATCTCGTAGAACGCCACTTCGCTCATGCGGAAGTAGGCCGTCAGGAGCGACGAGAGGATCACGTTGGCCAGTACGCCGATCCACAGGGACAGGCGCGACAGCGTAAAGTAGACGATCCCGACGAGGAACGCCCAGCCGATGAACGAGATGTGTAAGGTGAAGAGCTTCCAGCGGTTCCCGCGCATCAGTTCGCGCGACAGACGCATCGCCTGGATCGCGTTCAGTTCCGGATCGTCGTTCATCAGATAATAGCCCATCGCGTACGAGTACACGACGACGAGGCCCGGGATGACGAACAGGATCGAGCCGAGGACCGTGAGGATCATCGTAAGAACGTAGAACAGGAACGTTTTCCAGAAGTTCGCGAAGCCGAGGAAGATATCGAGCGTACGCGTCTCCCTGCGGCGGAAGATGTTCATGAGGAACGAGATCAGGCCGAACGACAGCGGGCCGCTGATCAGGAACGTATAAAGGCTGTCGACGTAGTAGTAGCGCGGGATCGTCGGGCGGACGCCGAACTGGTAGAAATCGAGGAGGATCTTCTGGAGTTCTTCCGCCGTCCAGGCCGAATCGCCCCAGATGAGGCTGGGGATGCTGAGAATGACCGAGGTGAAGCAGACGCCGGCGATCGCAAGCCACATATACGGACGGATCGCTTCGCGGGCGAGCATCCGCATAATGCTGTTCTTTTCGGTGATGATGATGTGTTTCATGCGGTCTCCTTATTTGTCATTTTATTATACGACAACCGGCGGTCCAATGCAAGAAAAGCGGCTTTTGAAAAAACCGGTCCGTCCGGCGGGATGCCGGGCGGACCGGTTCGGTTTCGGATTCGGTTTTTCAACACGCCGAGGAGTGTTCAGCGGAACAGGAGCTTTCCGTTCTCGGCGTCGAGCGTGACGAGCTGGCCTTCGAGCACTTCCCCGCGGACGATCTTCGCCGCGAGCTCCGTCTCGATGTATTTCTGGATGTAGCGCTTGAGCGGCCGCGCGCCGTACTGGGGCGAGTAGGCCTCGTCGGCGATCGCGTCCTTCGCGGCTTCCGTGAGGTCGAGGCGGATGTCCTTCTCCGCGAGATGGCCGCGGACCTGGACGAGCGCGATGTCGATGATCGCGCGGACCTGGGCCTTCGTCAGCGGGCTGAACACGACGATGTCGTCGATCCGGTTGAGGAATTCGGGTTTGAAGAAGTTCTTCAGGTTGTCCGTGACCTCCTCCTTCACGTGCGCCGGGATCGTGCCGTCTTTCGTAATGTTCTCGGTGAGGATGTCCGATCCGAGGTTCGACGTCATGATGACGATCGTGTTCTTGAAGTCGACGGTGCGGCCCTGGTTGTCGGTCAGGCGGCCGTCGTCGAGGAGCTGGAGCAGGATGTTGAAGACGTCCGGATGGGCTTTTTCGATCTCATCGAACAGGAGGACGCTGTACGGCTTCCGGCGGACGGCTTCGGTCAGCTGGCCGCCCTCGTCGTACCCGACGTACCCCGGAGGCGCGCCGACGAGGCGCGAGACGGAGAACTTCTCCATGTATTCGGACATATCGATCCGGACGATGTTCTTTTCGCTGTCAAAGAGCGCCTCGGAGAGCGCCTTCGCGAGTTCGGTCTTGCCGACGCCCGTCGGGCCGAGGAAGATAAACGAGCCGATCGGGCGGTTCGCATCCTTGAGTCCGGCCCTTGCGCGGAGCACGGCTTCGCTGACGGCCGTGACGGCTTCGTCCTGGCCGACGACGCGTTTGTGGAGGATCTCGGGGAGTTTAAGGAGCTTCTCTTTTTCGGACTCGACGAGCTTCGCGACCGGGATGCCGGTCCATTTCGACACGACCTCCGCGATCTGCTCCTCGTCGACCTCCTCGCGCAGGAGGCGCGGGGAGCCGTCGCGCTCGTCCTCCTCGATCTTCGCCTTCGCCGTTTCGAGCTTCCGCTCCAGATCGGCGAGCTTGCCGTATTTCAGCTGGGCGAGCTTCTCAAGGTCGTACTTCCGCTCGGCGTCGGCAATCTCGGTCTTCGTCTCGTCGATCTCCTGTTTCAGGGCCTTGACGGACGTGATCTCCTTCTTTTCGGCCTCCCACTGGGCGCGGAGCGCGTCGTTGCGGCTGCGCAGCTCGGCGAGCTCCTGTTCGATGTTCGCGAGGCGCGCCTTCGAGGCCTTGTCGTCTTCCTTTCCGAGCGCCTGCTTCTCGATCTCGAGCTGCATGATCTTCCGCTGGCTCTCATCGAGCTCCGCGGGCATCGAGTCGATCTCGGTGCGGATCTTCGCGGCGGCCTCGTCCATCAGGTCGATCGCCTTGTCGGGCAGGAACCGGTCGGTGATGTAGCGGTCGGACAGCGTCGCGCACGCGATCAGCGCGTTGTCGGTGATCCGGACGCCGTGGTGGATCTCGAAGCGCTCCTTGAGGCCGCGCAGGATCGAGATCGTGTCCTCGACCGTCGGCTGGTCGATCAGGACCTTCTGGAAACGCCGTTCGAGCGCCGCGTCCTTTTCGATGTATTTGCGGTATTCGTCGAGCGTCGTCGCGCCGATGCAGTGGAGTTCGCCGCGCGCGAGCTTCGGCTTGAGGAGATTGCCGGCGTCCATCGAACCTTCGGTCTTCCCGGCGCCTACAATATTGTGGATCTCGTCGATGAAGAGGATGATCTTCCCCTCCGACTTCTCGATCTCGTTCAGGACGGCCTTGAGCCGCTCCTCGAATTCGCCGCGGTATTTCGCGCCCGCGATCAGAGCGCCGAGGTCGAGCGCGTAGATCGTCTTGTCCTTCAGCGTTTCGGGCACGTCGCCGGCGACGATCCGCTGGGCGAGGCCTTCGACGACGGCCGTCTTGCCGACGCCCGGCTCGCCGATCAGGACCGGATTGTTTTTCGTCCTGCGGGAGAGGATCTGGACGGTGTGGCGGATCTCGGAATCGCGGCCGATGACCGGATCGAGCTTGCCCTTCCGCGCTTCCTCCACGAGGTCGCGCCCGTATTTCGCGAGCGCCTCGTAGCTTTCCTCGGGGTTGTCGCTCGTCACGCGCTGGTTGCCGCGGACCTTCGCGAGCGCCTCGAGGAACCGGTCGCGGGTGATGCCGTACTTCGCGAAGATGTTCTTGGACGGCGTCTTGCCCTTCTCATCCATCAGCGCGAGGAAGAGATGCTCGACGGAGATGAACTCGTCCTTGAAGTCCTTCGCGTTCTTCTCCGCGATCAGAAGGACGCGGTTCAGCCGGTCGGACGCGTAGAGGCGCCCGGTGTCTCCCGCGACGCGCGGAAGCCGGTCGATCTCCTCCTCGACGTCGTTCTGGAACGATTTCCGGTTCACTTCCATATAGTCGAGCAGGCGCGGGATCAGGCCGTCCTGCTGACGCAGCAGCGCGAGATGCAGGTGTTCGGGCTCGATCGACTGGTTGCCGAGCTCGGCCGCCATCGACTGGCAGTCCGCGATCGCCGCGCGCGCTTTTTCGGTAAATTGGTTGAAATCCATCGGTTTCACCTCCGTTGGTCGTAGTTCTTTACACGTTCTATTTACCCACGCTTCCGTAAACATAACATAAAAATTAGCACTCTTTTTGTGAGAGTGCTAAAAAATCTTTTTGGCGCGGTCGGCGCGGCGCCGGACCGGTCAGACGAACACGGAAACGATCGTGCGGAAGAGCCAGTTCACGGCCGGCGTGAGGATATAGTCCGTGAAGTTGAAAAGGATCAGGACCATCAGGACGATGTAGCCGTACTGGTAGGCGTAGTGGTAGACCTTCGTCCGGCGGAGGTTGAAGATCTCCGTCACGACGTTGAAGCCGTCGAGCGGCGGAACGGGGATGAGGTTGAAGACGCAGAGCACAAGGTTGATGACGACGATGTTCTGGAGGACTGTGTAGAGGAGATCGCCGAAGTCCCCGGCGAACAGTTCCGTCTTCTGGAGGAGAAGCACCCAGATGCCGCAGAACACGAACGCGAGGAGCACGTTCATCACGACGCCCGCGAGCGCGACGAGAAGCATGTCGAGACGCTTTTTCTTGAAGTTTTCGGGATTGATCTCGACGGGGCGGCCCCAGCCGAAGCCGACGAACAGCAGGCAGAAGAAGCCGACCGGATCGATGTGGGCGACCGGATTCAGCGTCACGCGGCCCTGGCGGCGCGGCACGTCGTCGCCCGACAGCTCCGCGACCTTCGCGTGGGCGAATTCGTGGAAGCTGATCGCGATGATGATGGCCGGGAGCGAGAGCAGCGTCTGGACGAGCCATTCGCGGACGGAGCCGTATGGGTTGTTGATGACCCGCTCGACGACGATGAAGAGCATGCAGATGAGCGTGATCGGGCTGATGAACAGATTGCGCATGGTGGTCTCCTGATTGGGGTCTCTTAACGGAACAGCGTGATGTTGTCGGAGCCGAACTCCGCGTACGTGAAGATCAGATTGACGGTCGCCCTGCCGGTCGCGAACGTCTGGGGCTTGAAGGCGACGGAAATCTGGCGGTAGTCGATCGCGAACCGCGACAGGTCGCTCATCATCGTGTTGATGAGCGCGTTCGTCTCCTCCTCCGTCAGCGGAACGGTCTCGCCGCGGACGGTCCTGACGAAGCCGCCGCGAAGCGCGACCTCCTTTTCGAGCGAGGCGCGGATGACAGACCTGTAATCGAAGCCGGCCCAGAACAGGTCGGACAGCTGGCTCTGGCGGAGCAGCTCGAGGTCGTACGTCGCGTAGCGCGTGTACGTTTCCTCCGACCCGCCCTCGATCCAGCGGCGGTCCGTCACGGTCAGCGAGAGGAAGTCCTCGAGGCGCTGCGCCGAAACGGCGATGTCGTACTGGGCCTCGAGATCGTTCGCGACGAGCGAGCTCATGACGCCCCAGTCGACCTGGTAGGCGTTCTGGATGACGCGCTTGCCGTAGGACGACAGCGCGGACGAGTACGACCACGACTGGCGGACCTTGATGTTGCCGTACGTCCATTCCGACTCGCCGATCGTGTCGATCGTGTCGCGGTTCTGGATCAGGACGCGGTTGCCGGGAAGGTCGGACGTATAGAGGGACGCGACCGTTTCCTCGTCGTAATAGCGGGACGTGATGGCCAGGTTCTTCGCGACGGTCGAGAAGTAGATCGGGATCGAGAGCTCGCGCGGGTCGCGGAGGATGTACTCGGGGGAATCCTGGTCGAAGACGATGCAGATCGCGTCCTCCTCGAGGTAGAATTTCTGGTCGGTCCGGACCTCCTTGTACGAGCCCGTCAGGATGATGTCGCGCGCGAACTGCGTGTCGACGACGATCTCGTGGGAGACGATGTCGCGGTAGTCGCAGCCGTCGATGAAGAGGTTCTCGAGCGAGATCTCGCGGCCGGTCGTGAGGTCGAAGTTCAGGTAATCCGCGCAGGACAGCGTCTTCGTGGACTCGTAGTAGCCCCACGCGTTCTCGCCGATCACGCCCTCCTCATTCGGCAGCGCGTACGTATAGTCGCCCTTCATCCGGATCGAAACGACGTTGTTGTAATTGTACAGAACGCTCGAGGAGACGTCGGTTCGGATCAGGATCGACCCGTCCGGGATCGTCTGCCGGATGCCGCGGAACTCCGGGATCGCAAGCGCCGCGAGCTCCTCGTAGGCCTTCGCGATGCGCTCGTTGATCAGAGCGAGCGCCGATTCGTCGGTGAGGCCCGACAGTTCGAGATACGAACCCTTTTCGGCCTTGACCGTCGCCCACGACGTCGGGTTCTCGACGAGGTAGTTCGTCGTCGTTCCCTCGGTGACGGTATTGCCGGGCGAGCCTTTGATGACGCGCGGTCCGGTCGATTCCACGGACGTCATGTCGCGCGTCGCGTAGTAGGTGTAGGCGTTCGCGCCGGCGCCCTCCTCGATCGAAGCGCCGCGGGTGTTGATGTAGCCGAGGTTCGTCAGTGTTTCCTGCCCTTCCTCGCCGATCATCCACGCCACGACGCGCTGGGTGTCGGAGGCGACGCCGCCGCTCCGGAAGACGGCGCAGATGTTGTAGCTGTACGGATAGGAGCCGTCTCCGATCGTCTGCTCGGAAGGCGCGACCTCGTCGACGGTCATCAGGACGGTGTCCTTTCCCGACCACGACGACAGCCAGTAGCAGTACGTCGAGAACCCGAGGCCGTCCGTATCGCTTTCGTAGAGCGATTCGAATTCGGCGAACGTCAGGTCCTTCTTCTCGACGTTATCGTGGCAGTAGATGACGAGGCCGTCCTTCGCGACGTTGTAGTATGAAAGCTGGATGCCCATATCCTTCGCGCGGGCGGTGAGTTCCTGGGCGTCCGTTCCCGAGAGGAGGACGATGTCCGCGTCGCCCGAGAGCAGGCGCTCCTTCGCGCTGTCGGCGCCCGTGAACATCAGGTTTTCCCGCGCGACGATGATCGATTCCCCCGTCAGGGAGGCGCGCGTCGCCTCGCCGTAGGCCTGCATGAAGTACGTGCCGTCGATGACCGGAAAATCGGCGGATTTCAGCGTCAGCGCGTTCGAGAGGCCCGCTTCCTCGATGGCCTTTTTGATCGAACGCACGCCGAACACAGCCCCGACCGTGACGAGCACGAAGAGGACGAAGCAGATCAGGATGAGCAGGAGGAATTTCCTGCGTTTTGCGTTCAGTCTGGCCATACGGTTCTATTCTTTCGGTTCCGCGAGGGTGAGCGTCGTGCGGAGCGATACAACCTCTCCCGGAAGAGGCGACGTCAGGCGGACCGGCGTCATGTCGAAGAGTTCGCAGGGGACGACCGTCACCGACGCACGCGACTGGATCGCCGCGTCGTAGAGCGGTTTTCCGGCCGTCTTTTCGCCGATGCGGATCGTCAGCGACCATTCGTTCGTGTGTTTTTCCGCTTCCGCCCGTTTTTCCTCGGGGCCGGCGGAGGAAAGCGTCATGATCTCGGTCGGCCTGTCGATGAACAGCGCCGCCGCGACCGTTGTATTGTACGCCGCCGCGATCTCTTTGGCAAGCGTGTCCTCGGAGACCCAGCGGTAGCCGTTCCGCTCCGCGAACGCGCCGATGTTCTTCACGAACGTCTCCGTCGAGTCCGGGTCGAGATACGCGAGATCGCAGTGGTAGTAGACCGAGACAGGCAGGCCGTATTTCGCGACGAGCGACGACCAGCCGTAGCCGTCGTAGCCGACCGTCGACGTGTTCCAGAGGAGGATCGTCTCTTCGCCCTCCCTGTCCGTGAGGAAGAACGGGACGCTCCACACGTTCTCGGCGTTGTTCTCGGGCGAGACGGTGTTGTTCGCGGCTTTCCAGCCCGAATTCCAGAGGAATCCGGCGTTCCATTCGCTGTCGAACGTCTGGCGGAGGGAGCGGTTCGACGAGACCCAGGTGTGGTGGTTCACGCCGATGCCTTCGGTCGCGAGGCCGTACGCCGCGAACGCGTTTTTGTGGAGTTCGAGTTCGATGCGTTCCTGTTCGACCGTCGCGGCGACGGTCGTCTTCGCGTGGGCGCCGACGTAGTATCCGCGCGCCTTCAGTTCGTCGAGCTGGGCTTTGAGCGCTTCGGTCTCGGGGAAATACGGCGAGTCGACCGGCATCGCGACGCCGTATTCGCGGTGGCCGACGACGAGATCGGGGATGCCGTCGCCGTTGAGGTCCGTCACCGCCGGGCAGGCGTACGTGCCGAACTTGAGGTATTCGTTGCCGAACGCGTTTCCGAACGACGATCCGAGATACCCCTCGAGGCGCCATTTCATGATCGAGTCGACGGGGCGCTCCAGATACGGCGAATAGACGCCGATATAGCCGTCCGCGTTGCCGATCAGCGTTTCGGGCTCGCCGTCGCCGTCGATGTCGGCCGCCGTCTCGCGGATCCATTCGCCCGCTCCGGGCTTCGCGAACGGCGTCAGAAGGAACGTATTCGCTTCATCCTGAAGGAGATCGAACAGCGTGAACGGCCTCGTCATATCATCGTATCCGGTCGCGGAGTCGAACCGCTTCGGATCGAGGAAGACAGGCGACGAGACGACGTAGTTTCCGTCGCGGAACCCGCGTCCGTACGACGTCCAGACCGTTCCGTCCGGCTTCCGGAAGAGGAAGAGCAGCGTTCCGTCGTGCCTCGTTTCGATCGCGACGTCGACCGTGCAGTCGCCGGACATATCCCAGGGATTCGGCGTGAAGTAGGAGCCGGTGTCCGCGGAATCGAAGACGAGCGGCTTTCCCGTCCCTTCGTCGATGAAGTGCGTTCCGGAATCGTAGGCGTTTTCGTACGCGTCCGGCTCAAAGACGATCGTTCCGGTCTCGTCGCGCGAGCCGAGGACATACGAGACGGTCGCGGCGGAGCGGAACCACGTATAGACGTTCCGGACGAGCGTGTAGGACGGAATCTGGCCGTACTTCTCCGTCAGGTCCGCGAACGCGACGGCCGAGCCGTTCGCGATCCCGGTCTCCTCTTCGTAATGAAGCTGCCAGGCGATCGACGGCCGTCCGTCCGAACCGAAGAGCCGCTCGACCGCGTATCCGAACCGCTGCTTCGACGCGAACGAGGCGAAGGCCGAGCGGAACATGAGGCACGCCGAAGATGTCGTGTTGATGAACGTCTCACGGGCGGCCGATTCCTGTGAGAGCGTGAACGACGTTACGGTGAAACCGTTCGGGAGAAGCCCCGAGCACGCCAGCACGAACCCGTCGCCCCAGCGGTTGACGGCCGCGAGGGCAAACGTTCCCTCCTTGAGGAGCGTACCCGTCTCCGGGTCGCTGACGATCGCGTAGCGCTCCTCCGTCACGGCGCCCGGAAGGACGACGCGCTGGGCCGAGGCGTCGAGATCGGCGAGGGAAACGGCCGTCCGCGGCGTGAACACGTAGCCGAAATCGCAGTTCTTATAGTCCTTTGCATTGCGGTAGTTCTTGAACAGCGTGAGGTAATCGCCGAGGATCGATTGGAGGTTCGCGAGGTTCCTGCGCACGTCCGGAAGCGTCCAGTACGTCGGACAGCTGTTCAGTTT
>JAEEUO010000260.1 GCA_016286935.1 Bacillota bacterium
GCCTGAGCGCCGCCGACCTTGAAGATCTTATCCGCCCCGGCGATCCACGCCGCCGCCAGGATCGCGGGGTTGACCTTTCCCTCGCGGTTCGCGGGCGTTGTAATGACGACCTCCTCGCATCCGGCGATCTTCGCGGGGATCACGTTCATCAGGACGGACGACGGATACGCCGCGAGCCCGCCCGGGATGTAGAGGCCGACCTTCTCGATCGGCAGGATCCTCTGGCCGGTGAGAACGCCCGGTCTGTCGTTCAGGACGAACCCTTCCCGCTTCTGGGCTTCGTGGAAGGCGCGGATGTTGACCGCGGCGCGTTCGATGATGCCCTTGAGCTCCGGTCCGACGGCCGCGAGGCCTTCCTCCCACTCCGCCTGCGAGACGGCGAGCTCCTTCAGGTCATTTTTGTCGAACTTGCGCGAATACGCGAACAGTGCTTTGTCGCCGTTCGCGCGGACGTCCGCGATGATGTCGCGCACGACGGCCGAGACGTCGACGGGGTTTTCGGCGCGCGCGAAGATCTCTTCGGGCGCCGTGTCTTTCATGGAGAGGATCCGGATCATGGCATCGTTCCTTCTTTCTTTGCTTTCGTTGCGTCTTTTCCGCTCTCGTCAGCGGCCGGTCGTGCCGACCGCCTCCGCCATCCGGCAGATCGCGTCGGTCTTGAAGGTATAGGCGGATTTGTTGGCGATGAAGCGCGCGCTGATCGCGGCGATCTCCTCCTTCACCTCGAGATCGTTCTCGCGGAGCGTCTTCCCCGTTTCGACGATGTCGCAGATGACGTCGGAGAGGCCGAGAAGCGGCGCGATCTCGATCGAGCCGTTGAGCTTGATCACGTCGATCGCGCGCCCCTTCGATCGGTAATACGTCTTCGCGATGTTCGGGAACTTCGTCGCGACCCTAAGCGTCGTCTCCGCGTCGTCCGCGTACGTTTTCGGGCCCGCGATCGCCATACGGCATTTTCCGGCGCCGAGGTCGGCGAGCTCATAGACGTCGGGCTCCGCCTCGAGGAGGATGTCCTTCCCGCAGACGCCGACGTCCGCCGCGCCGCGTTCGACGTAGATCGCGACGTCCGACGGCTTCACCCAGAAGTAGCGGACCTTGCGTGCGGGGTTTTCGAAGAGGAGTTTCCGGCCCGGTTCGAGCAGGGCGGGGCACTCATATCCCGCCGCGGCGAAGATCGCGTAGACCTGTTCGCCGAGGCGCCCCTTCGGGAGGGCGATGTTGATCCAGTCCGCGTCCGCCGGGCCATCTTTTTTCGCGGCGATGTCGAGCCGTTCGAGCCGGTCGGTGTAGACGGCGAAGCCGGCCGCCTTCGAAGAGCGCCCGAGCTTCCGCATCAGCCGGTCGTAGCGGCCGCCGGAGAGGACCGCCTCGGGTATCCCCGCGAGATAGCCCTTGAAGACGATGCCGCTGTAGTAGTTTTCGTCGCCGGAGAGCGCAGGATTGACGCGGAAGCGGTCCGCGTACGGCCCCTTCTTCAGGCGCGCGAGCACCTCCCGGAACGGTTCGTCGCCGTCCGGCCCCGCGGGAGCGACCGTCGACAGGTCGATCGCATACGAATCGGAGAGAAGAGAAAGGCTCTCCGCCGCGAGTTCGATCACGCCGACCATCTCCTCCGTCCCGACGTCGCCGAGGCATTCCACGCCGGTCTGCATGATCTCGCGGAACGAATCCGTGCTCTTCGAGACGCGGTAGACGGTCTCGCTGTAGTAGATCCGGCGGACGCCTTCGGGGATGTCGCGCGTGTTCTTCGCGATGGAGATCGTGACGTCCGGCTTCAAAGCCATCAGCTTCCCGTTCGTGTCGGTGAACGTGATGACGTTGTCGGAGACGAGGAAGTCCTTGTTCTTCGCGTAGAGGTCGTATTCCTCGAACTTAGACATCGCGTAGCGCGAATAGCCGCGGGACGCGTAGAGCTCGCGGAGCGCGTAGATGATCTTCTCGTTGTTCTGGAGGACGTTGTCGTTGATGTTCATAAGCGTCTTTTCGGCGGGATGTTGCCCGCATGCGTTGATTTTACGAATAATACTCTGTCACTTTATCATAGTAGAGTAATAAAGTCAACGGTCTTTTTCCGTTTTTCTCCGTCAGCCGCCGTTCCGCACATAGAACGTGCTCCGGCCGACGCCCATTTTGATGATGTAACCTTCTTCGGAAAGCATATGAATCGCTTTCTCGACCGATTTTTCGCTGATGCTCGGACAGATATTCACGATCTCTTTTTTCGTAAACTGCCCGATAACGGAATCTACTGCTGCTTTTACAATATCGTAAGGACTGCTATGAATTAATACGGAACGTTGTTTTCCCGTCTTCGTTGTTTGAATGACAGTCGTTTCATTAATGATGCGAACCCGTTCCTCAAACTCGCGATAACTTGCAAGAATAACGCCAAGCATATACTTTATGAAGGGAGTCGGATCTTCGTTGCCGTCATGCCAATTCACA
>JAEEUO010000261.1 GCA_016286935.1 Bacillota bacterium
TGCAGCTTCACAGGCCGATCTTGCAGAGGTTGCCTTTCATTTCAGAGCCTCCTTCCGGACGTCAGAAACCCATCCGCGGGAGCGCGACGATCGCTTCGATCTCGACCTTTCCGCCGAGCGGGAGCGCCGCGACCTGGATGCACGAGCGGGCCGGGAAGTCCGCGTAGAAGAACGATTCGTAGATCTTGTTGAACGCGGCGAAATCGTTGATGTCCGTCAGGAAGACGGTCGTCTTCACGATATCGCTCATGTTGTTGCCGCCGGCTTCCACCACGGCGCGGAGGTTCTGCATCGCCTGCATCGCCTGGTGGGCGAAATCCGGGTCGATCGTTCCGGTTTCGGGATTGATGCCGAGCTGGCCGGAAACGAACGTCCAGCCGACATCGTGGATGGCCTGGGAATACGGGCCAACGGCTCTCGGAGCTTTGTCGGTTGCGATTACGGTTTTCATGGCGGTTCCCCTTTCATTCGTTCGGGAGTCCGTTCCGCTTGCAGAAGCGGCGGATCCCGCAGTGTTCACAATCCGGTTTCCGGGCGCTGCAGACGCGGCGTCCGTGGAAGATCAGTGCGTGGTGCATCGGCGTCCAGTGGTCGCGGGGAAGGATCTTCATCAGTCCCTCTTCGGTGCGGAGGACGTCCTTCTCCTCGGTCAGCCCGATGCGGTTCGCGAGGCGGAAGACGTGGGTGTCGACGGCGATGCGCTGCTCGCCGAAGCCCTCGGCAAGAACGACGTTCGCCGTCTTCCGGCCGACTCCCGGAAGCGCGACAAGTTTCCCGTAGTCATGCGGGACAGTACCATTATACTCCTCCGCGACGACTTTCGCCATCGCTTTTAGATGATTTGCCTTTGTTTTGTACATGCCGACAGGCCTGAGGATCGCTTCCAGATCCGCGACCGGCGCGTCCGCGATGTCCCTCGCCTCCGGATACCGGCCGAACAGGACGGGCGTCACCCTGTTCACGGAGACGTCCGTCGTCTGGGCGGAGAGCAGGACGGCGCAGAGGAGGTGGAAGACCGTGTCGTAATCGAGCGCGCACTTCGCCTCCGGATACAGTGCCTCCAGCGCGGGAACGAGTTCAGTTGCCTGCTTTTTCGTCAGTTTCGACATGGTTCTCCTTCGCGATCTTCGCGAGTTCCTCCTCCTCGAGGACGCGGTAGGCGACCTTTCCGACGAGCGTCTTCGGCAGGTCCTCGCGGAATTCGATGTCGTACGGCAGCGCGTATTTCGCGATGTTCTTGCGGCAGTACGCCATCAGCGCCTCCTTCGTCTCGCCGTTCGCGGGAACGCCGGGCGCGAGCTTGACGAACGCCTTGACCTTCTGCATCTGGTACGGATCGGGCACGCCGATGATGCAGCTCATCAGGACGAGGTCGTGGGCGTCGAGGATGTTCTCCAGCTGGGCCGGGTAGATGTTGTAGCCGCGGGAGACGATCATCCGCTTGGCGCGGCCCTTGAAGTAGATGAAGCCCTCGTCGTCCATCGTGCCGAGGTCGCCGGTGTAGACCCACGTCAGGCCGTCGGCGTGCTTCCGCAGCGTCTTCGCCGTCTCCTCGGGATGGCCGACGTATTCCTTCATCACGGTCGGACCGGCCAGAAGGATCTCGCCCTCCTCGCCGTACGGCAGTTCCTCGTCGGTGCCCGGCTTCACGATCTTGTAGTACGTATCCGGGAACGGAACGCCGATCGAGCCCTCCTTCGAGCGGTTCGGCGGCGTGAGGCAGGAGGCCGTCACGCATTCGGTCGTGCCGTAGCCCTCGCGGACCTGGACCGGCGCGCCGTGGGCGTAGAGGAACTTGTCGAGCTTCTTCTTCAGTTCGATGGAGAGCGAATCGCCGCCGCTGAAGACGCCCTTCAAGCAGGACAGATTCGCGCCGTCGAGCTCGGGCGTGCGGAGGAGCGCCTCGAACAGCGTCGGGACGCCCGCCATGAAGTTGATCTGGTATTTCGTGATGAGCTTCGCGAGGCTCTTCGGCGTGAAGCGCGGCACGAGCACGCAGCGCCCTCCGTTCGCGAGCATGGTGTGGATGCAGACGCCGAGGCCGAAGCCGTGGAAGACGGGCATCGCGGAGAGCATCTTGTCGCCGGCGCGGAACATCGGGTTCGCCGCGACGACCTGGCGGGCCAGCGCGTTGAAGTTCATGTTCGTCAGAAGGATGCCCTTCGTCGTGCCGGTCGTTCCGCCGGAATAGAGGATCGCCGCGCCGTCGTCCGGGCCGCTCTTCACCTTGTAGTTGTAGAAGCAGTGGCGGCCGAGACGCATGAAGTCGTCCCAGCGGATCACGGGCGCGTCCTTCGGGATCTTCTCGATCTTGCGCCCCTCGGTCAGCATATAGCCCGCGCGGACCGGGCGGGACAGTTCGTCGCGGATCGAAGCGATGACGACGTTCACGACGGACGGCGTGTTCTTCCGGATCGCCTCGACTTTGTGGTA
>JAEEUO010000262.1 GCA_016286935.1 Bacillota bacterium
CGCTCGTCGGACGCGTCGCGGCGGTCGGCTCGGAAGGGACCCGCGTCAAGAAGGGCGACTGGGTCGTCGCCAATACGGCGGTCGGCGCGTGCCTCGAATGCGATTTCTGCAAGAACGGGGACTACAACATTTGCGAAAAGCGCCAGTATCTCGGCGTGACGTACAACGGCACGTTCGCCGAATATATGGTCCTTCCGGGATTCCTCGTCCTCAAGGTTCCGGACAGCGTGACGGACAAGCTTCCGCTCGCGGTCGGCGAACCGTTCACATGCTGCATCCACGGCGTCGTGGACCGCGCGCACGTCAAAGCCGGCGATCTCGTTGTGATCAGCGGCCCCGGCATCATGGGCCTTTCCTGCCTCCAGGTCGCGAAGGCTCAGGGCGCGAAGGTCATCATCTCCGGCCTGCCTCAGGATGCGGAGCGCTTTGAACTGGCGAAGAAATTCGGCGTCGACGCGATCGCGACCAGCGAAGAGGAACTGCTGAAGCTCGTCGAACAGTTCAAACCGGGCGGGGCGGACGTCGCCATCGACTGCGCGACCGTCGCGCCTTCCGTATCGGCCTGCATCAAATCGCTCCGGAAGCGCGGCACGTATCTCCAGATCGGCGTGTTCCCGGGCGACGCTCCGGTCAACCTCCGCAAAGTCGTCGCGAGCGAACTGACGGTCACCGGCAGCAACGCGACGAACATGTCTTCGTGGTACAAGCTCCTCGAACTCGTCACGGAGAAGAAGATCCAGCTCGAGCCGTTCGTTTCGAAAGTCCTCCCGCTTGAAGAGTGGCGCCAGGGCTTCGACATCGCGATGAGCAAGACCGCCTACCGCGTCCTGCTCGTCCCGGGCGATCTCGACGATCCCGATTTCAAAGACTGATCCGGACGATCGGAAGACGCCCCGCCGGACCGCACGCGGCCGGCGGGGCATTTTCAAAAAAGGACCGTTCGAAGGAAGAAACGATGAAGACGCTGTATTACCGGAGCAAGAGCCACGATGCCGCGTTCAACCTGGCGCTGGAGCAATATCTCTTTGAGACGCTGCCGAAAGGGACGCGTCTGTTTATGCTGTGGCAGAACGCGAACGCGATCATCATCGGCAAGTTCCAGAACACGGAGTCTGAGATCAACGCTTCATTCGTCCGCGAACACGGCATTCAGGTCATCCGCAGGCCGTCCGGCGGTGGAGCGGTCTATCACGACCTCGGCAACGTCAACTATACGTTCATCACCGATCTGGAACCGGAGGGAGTCCCCGATTTCAGCGTCTTCTGCGAGCCGGTCGTCCGTGCGCTGAGACGGTACGGCGTCGACGCGGAGGTATCCGGACGGAATGATATCTGCGTCGGAGAGAAGAAGATATCCGGAACGGCGCAGCACGCGTCAGGCGGACGGATCATGCATCACGGAACGCTTCTGTACGACAGCGATATGAGCGTGCTCTCCCGCGCGCTCCGCACGAACGAAGACAAGTATGCGTCGCGCGCCGTGCGTTCCGTGCGGTCGCGCGTCACGAACATAAAGCCGCTGATGGCGGAACCCATGGCCGTCGACGCGTTCATCCGTGTCCTGAAAGAAGAGATCCTGCGGGATACGCCGTATCGTCCGCTCCGTCTGAAGGAAAGCGACCGGGAGGGGATCGAACGGATCCGCGCAGAGCGGTACGGAAACTGGGACTGGAACTACGGGTCTTCACCGGCGTACAATGTGGTCAGGCGGCGCCGTTTTCCGGACTGCGGGACGGTGGAACTCCGTCTGGACGTGGAAAACGGAATGGTTCGGAACGCGGCGGTCAGCGGCGATTTCTTCTGCTACGCGGATATCCGCGAACTGGAAAGGGCGCTTGAAGGGATCGCAATGAATGAAACGGACGCGGCGGAACGGCTGAAGGAGATCGATACGGAAACGTATCTGAAGGGCGTCACAACGCGCGAACTCCTCGCGCTCCTGCTCGGATTTGAAGAAGGAAACAACTGACGGTCACTTGCACCTACAGCGCAAACTGCGGCATATCGCTCACGGTCAACGGCACGAGGATCTGGATCGACGCGGTCCATTCCGTCCGGATGGAACCGTATTCGCCCGTTTCGGAAGCGATGTGGGCGACGATGAAGACGCACCCGGATTTCACGGATCCCTGCGCGATCCTGTTCACCCATTGCCACGACGACCATTTCTCCGCCGCGATGACGGAGGAGGCGATGCGGCTCTGGCCGGACGCGAAGGTCTATCTCCCGGGAAGCACGATCGAAAACGCGATCACGCTGAAAGAAAAGGAGGAACGTTTCCGTGCCGGCGCGCTCGATATCCTTGCCGTCCGCACATATCACGAAGGGGAGGAGGACCGGTTCGAGCTCCACTATTCCTTCTTCATCGGAGACGGCGAAGAGCGGGTGTTCGTTTCAGGCGACGCGGAGGTGGGCTGCCGCGACCTCC
>JAEEUO010000263.1 GCA_016286935.1 Bacillota bacterium
GTGTGGGTCGCGGCGTAGACGCTGACGAGCGCGAGGATCAGGAACAGAACGCCGCGCGGGAGCCAGGAGTCGCCGGAGAAGCAGAAGCGGAACACGCTGAATTCGAGGTAGAACGCGGGCGCCACGAAGCAGAACAGCCGGATCCCCGCGTACACGGCCGCGTCGGAGGACATCGGCAGGTTCAGGATCCGGAGAAGCGCGACGCCGAGGAAGACCGAGGCGAGCGCGACGGCGACGAGGGAGATCGCGCTTTGCAGCGCGGGCGTCAGACCGGCGCCGCGGAACGCGAAGACGGCCGTGCGCAGCAGATAGGGCACGAGGAGCGCGGAAAGAAGACACGCGAAGACGGCCGACGTTCCGTTGCCGGTTGGAAGGAGCTCCTTCGCGGCGGGACGGCGGGCCGGTTCGGTCGGAGAGGATTCGGTTTTTTTGCGCATTAAAATACCCATACGTAAATGTATTATAGCAGATTTTCCGGAAAAGAACGACTGTTATTTGCGCAAAAAACGGGTGAAAATCGCGCGAAGCGGCGGAAAAAACGGGCCCGGATGTGATATACTTATAAATTGGATTTTATATTCATACAAAACGAACGAAACGGAGAACAGCGATATGAAAGCACATGAACGGTTTCTGAACTACACGACCTACGCGACGGAATCGCGCGAGGAGTCGCCGACGAACCCCTCTTCGAAGGAGCAGTTCGCACTGGCGAACGCGCTGGCGGAGGAGATGAAGGGCCTCGGCCTCGAGGACGTCCGCGTCGACGAGCACTGCTACGTCTACGGCGTCCTGCCCGCGACGCCCGGCTACGAGAAGAAGCCCGCGATCGGCTTCATCGCCCATATGGACACCGTCGAAAACTACGGCCAGAAGCCGACGAAGGCCCGCCTGATCCCGAACTACGACGGAAAGGCCGTCACGCTCGGCGACTCCGGCCTCGTGCTCGATCCGGCCGTGTTCCCGCACCTTCCGACGCTCGCGGGCAAGACGCTGATCGTGACCGACGGAACGACGCCGCTCGGCGCCGACGACAAGGCCGGCATCGCGGAGATCATGACCGCGGTCGAGACGATCATCGAAAAGAAGATCCCCCACGGCAAGCTCTGCGTCGGCTTCACCCCCGACGAGGAGATCGGCCGCGGCGCGAGCCTGTTCGACGTTCCGGGCTTCGGCGCGGACTTCGCGTATACGGTCGACTCGGGCTTCCTCGGCCTGCTCGAATATGAGAATTTCAACGCCTCGAAGGTCATGGTGAAGATCCGCGGGCTGAACGTCCACCCCGGCGCCGCGAAGAACAAGATGAAGAACGCCGTCCTGATCGCGAACGAGTTCATCTCGATGCTGCCGGCCGCCGAGACGCCCGCCCACACCGAGGGCTACGAGGGCTTCTTCCACGTCCGCTACCTGAACGCGACCGAGTCCGAGGCGAAGATGCAGATCATCATCCGCGACCATTCCTTCTCGAAGTTCGAGGCGCGCGAGGCGACGGTCCGCATGATCGAAAAGGTCCTGAAGGAGAAGTACGGCGACGAGACGGTCGACGTCCAGATCATCGAGCAGTACCGCAATATGGAAGAACAGGTCCGTCCCCACATGCACCTCATCGAGAACGCGAAACAGGCGATGCGCGAAAACGGCGTCGAGCCGGTCATCGTCCCGATCCGCGGCGGCACGGACGGCGCGACGCTGTCGTACATGGGCCTGCCCTGCCCGAACATGTGCGCGGGCGGCTACGCGATGCACGGCCCCTACGAGCACGCCGCGTGCGAGGACATCGACAAGATCGCGGACATCGTCGTCTCGATCGCGAAGCTGTACGCGGAGAACTGACCGGAAGCGCGGGGCTCCGGCCCGCAACGTGAAGCAAAAGACAGGAGTTTTGCATGAGCGATCAGAAACTCGTCGTGATCTCGTTCGACGCGATGGTGCGCGAGGACATCACGAACACCCTGAAGGACTTTCCACACTTTAAGTGGATGCTCGAAAACGGCGCCCAGGTCAACACGCTCCGGAGCGTCTATCCGACGATCACCTACCCGGTCCACGCCTCGATCACGACCGGCGTTCCGGTCGGCCGCCACGGCGTTCTCGGCAACGAGATCGAGGACTTCGGTCGGCCAGGCTTCCTGCCGTGGCGGTGGGACCACAAATACATCGATCCCGAAGCGAAGACGATCTTCGAATACGCGAAGGCGGCGGGCCTTTCGACCGCGTCGATCTTCTGGCCGGTCACGGCGAACAACCCGTACATCGACTATCTGATCCCCGAGATCTGGACGTCGGACGCGGGACGCCGCAAGGTCTTCTCGATCGACCCGTTCCGGACCGCCGGAACGCGCGCCGACATCATGGAGCGGATCGCCCGCCCGAACGAACATTACTTCTATGGCGACCCGGAGGACGGCCCGACCGT
>JAEEUO010000011.1 GCA_016286935.1 Bacillota bacterium
ATTGGTTCGCGGGGTGGCGCTGCCTCGTCTTCATCGGCGTGACCGCGTTCACGACGTGGTTTTCCGCGCTCCGGATCGACCGCCTCGCGTCGTCTCAGACAGAGGCTCTCAAGGCGGAAGAGGAGCGGCGGAAGGCGGCGGGCGACCCGCTGACGAAGGAGGAGCGCAAGGCGCGGAAGGCCGCGGACAAGAAGGTCCGCTGGCGCTGGGCGCTCGGCTGCATGCTCCTCAACTTCGGCATCCTCGCCGTCATGAAATACACGGGGTTCCTCCTCTCGATCGTCGGCGTCTCGTTCCGGGGCTTCGCGGCGGTCATGGGCATCTCGTTCTACACGTTCCAGTCGATGGGATACCTGATCGACGTCTACTGGGGGAAGGTCCCGGCGGAGAAGGATCCCGCGCGGTTCGCGCTCTTCGTGACGTTCTTCCCGCAGCTCATCCAGGGACCGATCTCGCGCTACGGCGATCTCGCAAAGTCGCTGTACGCCGAGCATGAATGGGACGATCGGACGATCGGCCGCGGCGCTCTGCGCGTCGTCTGGGGTTTCGCGAAGAAGCTCATCATCGCCGACCGGCTCGCGATCCCGCTGAAGATCCTGACCCAGAACCCGGATTCGTATACGGGCGGATACGTCGCGCTCGTCGTCGTCCTCTACGCGGCGGAACTGTACGCCGACTTCACCGGCGGCATCGACATCACGATCGGCTGCGCCAACATGCTCGGCATCGACGTCGCGGAGAACTTCGACCGTCCGTTCTTCTCGAAGAACACGGCGGAGTACTGGCGGCGCTGGCACATCACGATGGGGACGTGGTTCCGCGACTACGTCTTCTATCCGCTGTCGACCGCGAAGGGGATGCTCCGCCTCCACAAGAAGTGCAGCGCCCGGTTCGGCGCGTTCGGCAGGAAGATCACCGTCTATCTCACGACGCTGCTGCTCTGGTTCGTGACGGGCGTCTGGCACGGCGCGGCCTGGAACTTCATCGTCTGGGGCCTTCTGAACGGCGTCGTGATCCTCGTCTCACAGGAACTCGAGCCGCTGTACGCGAAGTTCCACGGGCGGTTCCCGCGCCTGAAGGAGACGAAGGCCTACGGCCTCTTCGAGATCGCGCGGACGTTCTGCCTGATGTCGCTGATCCGCGTGTTCGACGTCTACCGCGACGTTCCTCTGACGTTCCGCCAGATCGGCACGATCGTGACCGGCGGGCCTGCCGTCTCGTTCGGCGAACTCGGCCTGACCGCGGCCGACTGGGCGATCGCGCTCATCGGGATCGCGGGGCTCTACGCGGCGTCGATCATCGGCATCAAAGAACCCGCGCGCGACCGCCTCGTCCGCCGTCCGCTTCTCGCGTGGGCGGGCGCGATCGCGCTGATCGCCGCGATCATCGTGTTCGGGATCTACGGCATCGGATACGATTCGACCGCATTCATCTACAATCAATTTTAGCGGCGCGGGCGGCCGTCTGCCAAACAATGCAGCTTCGATCGGCACTTAGCGATTGGCAAGCCGCAGGCGCAGACAGAGCTTAGTACCGCTATCAGAAGTGCGTTTAGCGCGAGCGTGTTTGGCTGACGGCCGCCCGCGCCGCAAAAAGGGAAAGGAGGGGACGCATATGTCGAAACGGAAAACGTTGTTCGCGATCATTGCGGGCATGCTCGTTCTCGCGTGCCTCCTGTGGTTCCTGAACGCGCTGTTCCTGCCGAAATACATGAGCGAGATCCCCGAGGGCGCGCTGATCCGCGAGTACTACGACGAGACGGAGCCACATCAGATCCTCTTCGTCGGCGACTGCGAGGTCTACGAGAATTTCAGCCCCGACACGCTCTGGACCGAATACGGCCTGACGAGCTTCTTCCGCGGCTCGGCCCAGCAGCTCATCTGGCAGTCGTATTACCTGCTCGAGGAGATGCTCGAAACGGAGACGCCCGACGTCGTCGTGTTCAACGTCCTCTCGATGAAATACGCGACGCCCCAGAACGAGGCGTACAACCGCATGTCGATCGACGGCATGAAGCTGACGCGCCACAAGCTCCGCTCGGTCAAAGCCTCGATGACGGAGGAGGAGACGGCGCTGTCGTACCTCTTCCCGCTGCTGCGCTACCATTCCCGCTGGAACGAGATCGGCCCGGAGGATTTCGAATACCTCTTCCGCCGCGACCGCGTCTCGAACAGCGGCTATCTGATGAACGTCCACGTCAAGCCCGTCGACACGATCCCCGACGCGAAGCCGCTCGCCGATTATTCGTTCGGCGACACCTGCTGGTATTACCTCGAACGGATGCGGCAGCTCTGCGAGCTGAGGGGCGTTCAGCTCGTCCTGATCAAGGCGCCGAGCCTCTGGCCCCACTGGTACGGCGAGTGGGACGAAGCGATCCGGACGTACGCGGACGACCACAAAGTCCCCTACGTCAACCTCCTCGAGGCGGCGGACGAGATCGGGATCGACTGGCAGACCGACACGTACGACGGCGGCCTTCATCTCAACGTCTACGGCGCGGAGAAGACGGCGAAATGGTTCGGCGCGTGGCTGACGGAGCGGTTCGATCTTACGGATTACCGCGCGGCGGCGACGCTCTCCGACGGCAGCGAAGCATCGCGCATCTACCGCGTCTGGACGCGGAAACACGACGAATACACGGCTGAAAAGGCCCGCCGCGAGGCGGAGTACGGGGCCGGCAAATAGAGAGGGCGCCCTCAGGGCGCCCCGAAAGGCCGCGCGGGTGCGCGGCGGGACCGTATGCGCAGGATCACGCGCGAAGACGCGCTGAAAATCGAACAGGCACTCGAACGGATCCCCCATTACGTGGCGGACGAGCTCTTCCCGATGGCGGTCCGGTTCGAGAAGCAGAACACGGTGCTCTGCATCGCGTTTTTTGCCGCGCTCGTCACGACGTTCTTCGTTCCGGTCGACGGCGCCTACCTCGGCTACTTCGACTTCAAGACGCTGACGTGCCTTTTCTGCGTGCTCGCGGTCGTGTGCGCGCTGAAGAACATCCACTTCTTCTATCTGCTCGCGCGCCGGATCGTGCAGATCTTCCGCAACGCGCGGCTCGCCGTCATCGGGCTCGTGACCGTGACGTTCGTCGGCTCGATGCTGATCGCGAACGACATGGCGCTCCTGACGTTCCTCCCGCTCGGCTTTTTCGTGCTGAGTTCGACGCACAAGGAGCGCTACATGGCGGTCACGTTCATCCTCCAGAACATCGCCGCGAACCTCGGCGGGATGCTGACGCCGTTCGGCAATCCCCAGAACCTGTACCTCTACAGCCGGTTCGACATCCCGACCGGCGAGTTCATGCGGATCATGGCGCCTCCGTTCGCGCTCGCGATCGCGCTGATCCTCGCCTGCTGCGCCGTGTTCGTCCGACCGGAGCCGCTCGAACTCGCGCCGGACGACACGAAGACGGACCCGCTCCGCACGGCGGTCTATCTCGCCCTGTTCGCGCTCGCGATCGCGATCGTCTTCCGCGGCATCCCGTACTGGATCGGGCTGATCGTCATCCCGGCCGCGCTTTTCTTCGTCGACGCGCGGGCCTTGAAGATGGTCGATTATGCGTTGCTCTTCACATTCGTCTTCTTTTTCATCTTCGCGGGCAATATGGCGCGGATCGAGGCGGTCCGGACGTTCTTCGGCGGTCTGCTCGCGCGCGACACGCTGCTCGTCAGCGTCCTGTCGTGCCAGGCGATCTCGAACGTGCCGACGGCGATCCTTCTGTCGCAGTTCACCGAAAACTACCCGTCGCTCCTCGTCGGCGTCAACATCGGCGGCTGCGGCACGCTGATCGCAAGCCTCGCGTCCCTGATCACGTTCCGCGAATTCACGAAGAACCGGCCGGGCGAGACGAGGCGGTACGTCCTCCTGTTCACGCTCTTCAACGGCGCATTTCTGATCATCCTCACGCTCTTCGCGCATTTCGCGCTCGGATTGCGGTAAAAAAACAGCCGCCCTCACGGGCGGCGTTCGGTTCGGGAAACGGTTCTCAGAGCTTTTTCATCTCTTTGATGCAGTTTTCGCAGACGTTTTTGTCGTGGATGCGGACGACGTTCTTCGCGTTTCCGCAGAAGACGCAGGACGGCTCGTATTTCTTGAGCATGATGTAATCGCCGTCCGTGAAGATCTCGATCGGGTCCTTGATGTCGATCCCGAGCGTTCTGCGCAGTTCGATCGGCAGAACGACGCGGCCGAGGTTGTCGACTTTTCTGACGATACCGGTAGCTTTCATATGTTCATTCCTCCTTGAGAAGTCTGGTAAATACTTGCGGTGCACATTGAATATAGCACGAAGAGACTGGAAACGTCAATTCTTTTTTGGTAAATAATTCTTGCTATTTTTGAACGGCGCGGAGCGGGCGGACACGGCGTTTTTTTGCGGAAATCCGCCATTCGATTGCGGCAGGGAGCGAAGTGTGCTACAATGGGTAAAAATCCATTCGAAAGGAATCCGGAATGGCAAAATATATCATCGAAAAATCCGGCCCGCTCCGCGGGACCGTTGAGATCAGCGGCGCGAAGAACGCCGTCCTCCCGATCCTCGCGGCGACGCTCCTGACCGACGAGCCGTGCGAGATCATGGACGTTCCCGCGCTGTCGGACGTCGAGGTCATGGTCAAGCTCCTCGAATCGATCGGAAGCCGCGTCAGCTGGGATTACCGCAACAAGATCATCACCGTCGAAAGCGGAAAGTCGCTCCGGAACGAAGCGCCCCGCGAGCTCGTCTCGCTGATGCGCGGATCGATCTTCGCGATGGGCCCGCTGCTTGCCCGCACCGGGCGCGCGAAATTCCCGCTTCCGGGCGGCTGCGCGATCGGCGCGCGCCCCGTCGATCTCCACAAAAAGGGATTCGAGGCGCTGAAGGCCGTCGTGGAGATGGGCGACGACTATATGGAAGCCCGCGCGCGCGAGCTGATCGGCGGCCACGTCTATCTCGACTTCCCGTCCGTCGGCGCGACCGAGAACATCATGATGGCCGCGACGCTCGCCTCGGGTACGACGGTCATCGAAAACGCGGCGGAGGAGCCTGAGATCACCGACCTCGCCGTCTTCCTCAACAAGATGGGCGCGAAGGGCAAGGGCGCCGGCTCCGCGACGATCCGCGTCGAAGGCGTCGAAAGCCTCCACGGAACGAAACACACCGTCATCCCCGACCGCATCGAAACGGGATCCTTCATGCTCGCGGCGGCGATCACCCGCGGCGACCTGCTGCTGACGAACGTCGTCCCCGGCCACGTCTCCGCCGTGATGTCGAAGCTCTCCGAGTGCGGCGTCGTCTTCGAGGAGAACGACGAGGGACTCCGCGTGCGCGCGGACGTGAACCCGCTCGTCGCGACGGACATCAAAACGATGCCGTATCCCGGCTTCCCGACCGATCTGCAGTCCCAGTTCATGTCCCTCCTGACCGTCGTCCGCGGCCACTCCACCGTGACCGAGACGATCTTTGAAGGGCGTTTCAAACACATCGGCGAACTGAACCGCATGGGCGCCGATATCCGCATCGAGGACCGGAAGGCCGAGGTCGAAGGCGGACAGCCTCTCCGCGGCGCGCGGATCCGCGCGACCGATCTCCGCGCGGGCGTCGCGCTCGTTCTGGCGGCGCTGACGGCGGAAGGGGAGACCGAGATCTCGGACATCCACTTCGTCGAACGCGGCTACGAAGAATTTACGCAAAAAATGACGAAGATCGGCGCCAACATCCGCCGCGTCGAAGACTGAACAAGCTTATCTCCCCAAACCTTTTCCGTTCCCCATGAACCCTGAAACGACTCCCCCGAAAACCCTGCTCAAAAAAGAACTCGGGCCCGAAACCTGGATCTTCCCGATCGGATTCGCCGCCTTCTTCGCGCTCTTCGCGGTGAAGATGGGCCTCGCGAATACGCTGAATACGATCATGAACACCGCGTACCATCTTTTGATGGAAACGGTGTTTTATTTGCTTGCGATCTGCGTCATCATGGGCGCGGTCTCGTCGCTCCTTTCCGAATTCGGGTTCGTCTCTCTCGCGAACCGCCTCCTCCAGCCGCTGATGAAGCCGGTCTACGGGCTTCCCGGAGCGGCCGCGCTCGGTATCGTGACGACGTTCCTGTCCGACAACCCCGCGATCCTCGCGCTCGCGGAGGACACGTACTTCCGCCGGTACTTCAAAAAATACCAGTTCCCGGCGCTGACGAACCTCGGCACGTCGTTCGGCATGGGCCTGATCGTCTGCACGTTCATGTACAGCCTGACGCCCGTGATGGGCGTCCCCCTCGGCGGCGCCGTGATCATCGGCCTGTTTTCGGCGGTCCTCGGCAGCGTGATCTCCACCCGTATGATGCTCCACTTCACGAAAAAGGCGTTCGGCACGGAGACGCCGATGTCGGAGGCGGGCGCCTCGGTCTCGGAGACGCCCCGGGGATACCGCCCGATCCGCGACGGCGGCATCGGAACGCGCGCGCTGAACGCGATCCTCGAGGGCGGCCACAACGGCGTCGAGATGGGCCTCGCGATCATCCCCGGCGTCCTCGTCATCTGCACGGTCGTCATGATGCTGATCAACGGCCCGTCGGAGAGCGGCGCCTATACGGGAAGCGCCTACGAAGGGATCCGGCTGATCCCGGCGATCGCGGAGAAGATCGACTTCATTTTAAAGCCGCTGTTCGGCTTCTCGTCCCCGGAGGCGATCGGCGTTCCGGTCACGTCTCTCGGCGCCGCCGGCGCGGCGCTCTCCCTCGTGACGACGCTCGCGTCGAGCGGGCGGATCAGCGCGGGCGACATCTCCGTGTTCACCGCGATGTGCATGTGCTGGAGCGGCTATCTCTCGACGCACGCCTCGATGATGGACTCCCTCCACTGCAAGGAACTGATCGGCAAGGCGCTCCTGAGCCACACCGTCGGCGGATTCGTCGCGGGCGTCGCGGCCCACTGGATCTTCGTGCTGTTCTCGCTGCTCTGAACTGCCGGTCCGGAAGAAGACAACGAAAAACGCCCGGGAACCGTTCCCGGGCGTTCGCTTTTGTGGGTTATAGGACAAATAAAGAGAAAAAACGGCAGGCGAAACCGTCAGATCGCGGAGACCGGGGCGACCGGGAGCCCGCGTTCAGTTCGAAAGGACAGGTACGTTCCCGGCCGGTTCAAAGTCGCGGCAGCTGAAGCAGGCGAAGGCGCGGCCGTTCTCGGAGAAAAAGGCAACATAGTAGTCGTCGCCGGCTTCCGCCCGCTCGAATTCCGTGCGGTTCACCTCCGCGGAATCATCCCCGAAATACAGAAGAAAGGTTGTGGAATACGCGTTTCCCGCGGAATCCGGGTCCGCGCTTACCGATTCCTTCTTGTCCGTCAGCGAAAGCCGCTTCAGATACACCTTGTCCGGATTTCCGGACGGCGGTCCTGGTCCTCCGCGTTGCCGTTTCTATTGATCGGTGCAGCCCCGTACTGCGATCTGCCACAACAAAAAAAAGAGGGAAGCCTTGCGCCGCAAGGCTTCCCGGACACTTAAACGTTGAACAAGAAATTGACGATGTCGCCGTCTTTCATGACGTACTCTTTTCCCTCCGAGCGGAGGAAACCCTTTTCGCGGGCCGCGGCCATCGAGCCGCCGACCTCCATGAATTTGTCGTAGGCGATCGTCTCGGCACGGATGAAGCCGCGTTCGAAGTCGGAGTGGATCTTGCCGGCGGCCTGAGGCGCTTTCGTGCCGTTCGTGATCGTCCAGGCGCGGCATTCGTCTTCGCCCGCGGTGAGGAACGAGATCAGGTTGAGAAGGGCGTAGGACGCTTTGATCAGCTTGTCGAGGCCGCTTTCGGACAGGCCGAGTTCCTCGAGGAATTCCTTCTTTTCGACCGGGTCGAGCTCGGCGAGCTCGGCTTCGATCCCCGCGCAGATCACGACCGTTTCGGAGCCCTCCGCGTCGGCGATCGCCTTTACGGCGTCGGAATACTCGTTGCCGGTCGCGGCGTCGTAATCCGCCACGTTCGCGACGTAGATGATCGGTTTATAGGAGAGCAGGCCGAGCGATTTCACGAACGGCCGGTCCTCCTCCTCGAACGGGAGCGCGCGGGCGTTTTTCCCCTCGCCGAGACCTTTGTAGATCATCTCGAGGACTTCGAGGTCGTGGGCCGCGGATTTATCGCCGCCCTTCATCGACGTCTTCGTCTTCGCGATGCGCCGCTCGAGGATCTCCATATCGGAGAGCAGAAGCTCGGTGTTGATCGTTTCGATGTCCGCCGCCGGATCGATCACGCCCGAGACGTGGACGATGTTGTCGTCCTCGAAGCAGCGGACGACGTGGACGATCGCGTCGACCTCGCGGATGTGGCCGAGGAATTTGTTGCCGAGACCTTCGCCCTTCGACGCGCCCCTGACGAGGCCCGCAATGTCGCAGAACTCGATCGTCGCGTAGATCGTTCGCTTCGAATTGAAGATCTTATGGAGGTTCGTCACGCGCTCATCGGGCACGGTCACGACGCCGACGTTCGGCTCGATCGTGCAGAAGGGGTAGTTGGCGGCTTCGGCGCCGGCCTGGGTGATGGCGTTGAAGAGGGTCGATTTGCCGACGTTCGGGAGTCCGACGATTCCAAGTTTCATAGTCTGTATCTCTCCTTGTAAGACTCAATATACCACATCGCGCCGCTTCTCTCAAGACCGCGCTCGCCGAACGCGCTACTCTCTTGCTGACGGCGCCGCCGGATGATACAATAAAACAATACCGAAGAAACGAGGTTGACCCTTTATAACGTGTGTCTATCAGCTTTTGATCCGATAGGGGAGGAAACGGTATGACTGTATTGCAGAAACTCAACGCACCCGTAATGTATCTGATCTGCGGCGCGATCGTTCTGTTCGTCGCGCTGCTCTGCGTCGTGTTCGCCGTGCGCGCCTACCGGGCCGGAAAGGCCATCGGGATGGACGTGACGAAGATGAAGCGGACCGTCATCGCCAGCGCGACGTTCGCGGTCCTTCCGAGCGTCGGCATCCTCCTCGGCGTCATCGCGCTCTCGGGAAGCCTCGGAACGCCGCTGCCGTGGCTCCGTCTGTCGGTCATCGGCGCGCTCCACTACGAGACCCAGGTCGCCGAGGCCGCCGCGGAGGCCGTCGGCCTGCCGGGCCTGTCCGCGTCGGCCATGACCGCCGAGGCCTTCACGACGATCGCACTCCTGATGGGCGTCTGCATCATCTGGGGCATGGTCTTCTGCCTCTTCACGTGCAAGAGATACACCGAGCGCCTCTCAAAGCCGCGCGCGCCGAAGGCGGGCAAAAAGAAGGGCGTATCGCTCGCGGGATTCGGCGACACCGCGATGACCGCGATGTTCATCGGACTCGTCTCCGCCTACATCGGCAGCTACGTCGGCACGCTCGTCTCCGGAGAGGGGCTGTTCCGCTTCGCGGGCAGCTGGCTCCCGCTCGCCGTCGCACTCGTCGGCGCACTTGCGATGGGGCTGTTCCTCCTGATCCGCGAACGGAAGAACGCGGCATGGATCGACAGCTTCTCGATCGCGGGATCGATGCTGATCGCGATGACAGCGGCGATCTTCCTCGGAAAGCTCGCGTAAGGAGGTGCGGACATGAACGAAGAACAAAAGAAAGCCTATTACGAGACCTATATCCGCTCCACACACGCCCTCGGCCGGATCGCGAGCGTCATCACGCTCGTCCTTCTGCTCGGCGCGCCGTTCGTGATGGGAGCCATCCTCGGCGCGATGCCGAATCTCGGCGCGTTCGGCCGCGGCTTCCTGTCGATCGGCCTCGTCTATCTCATCAGCTGCATCGCGGAATACCTGATCTACGTCCCGATGCTCGGCGCGGGCGGGAGCTACCTCGCGTTCATCACGGGCAACCTCATCAACATGAAGATCCCGTGCGCCGTCAACGCCAGAGACATCGTCGGAGCGAAGTCCGGAACGCCCGAAAACGAGATCATTTCCACGCTTTCGATCGCGACGTCCTCGCTCGTGACGATCGTCGTGCTCGCGGCCGGCGTGGCGCTTCTGATCCCGCTCCAGCCGTTCCTCCAGTCCCCCGCGCTCCAGCCCGCGTTCGACAACGTCGTCCCGGCGCTGTTCGGCGCGATGGCCTGCAAGTACTACCGCGGCAACCTGCGCGTCGCCGCCGTTCCGCTGTTCGTGATGTCGCTCCTGTTCATGCTCGTCCCGTCGCTGACCGGTTCGACGAGCTTCATGATCATCCCGAGCGGCGCGATCGCGATCGGCCTCGCGTATCTGTTCTACCGGAAGGAATCCCGAAAGGAGGGTGAAACGCTGTGAAGACCGTCGGCCTGATCCTTCTCATCCTCCTCGGCGTCTGCGTCCTTCTGGTCCTCGCCGCCGTGATCCGGACGCTCGCGACGCCCGCGAAGAAGTCCGAATGGACCGCGAAGCGGGAGCCGGAGCGCGAGGCGGAATACGCCGAAAAGCTCGCGCGCATGGTCCGCGTCGAGACCGTTTCGAAGAAGAGCGAAGAGGACCGCGAAAAGTTCCTCCGCTTCCACCGCGAGCTCGAGCAGCTCTTCCCGCTCGTCCACAAAACGCTCGAAAAGACCGAGATCGACTGCAACCTCCTGTTCCGCTGGAAGGGGAAGAGCAGCGATAAGCCCGTCGTCCTCATGGCCCACCAGGACGTCGTCCCCGCGGAGGGCGAATGGCTCCACGAGCCGTACTCCGGCGATATCGAAGGCGGCAAGGTGTGGGGCCGCGGAACGGCCGATACGAAATGCTCCCTGATGGCGTTTTTCCAGGCCGTTGAGGAGCTGATCGCCGACGGCTACGTGCCCGATCAGGACGTTTACCTCAGCTCGTCGTGCACCGAGGAGACGGGAGGCGGCGGCTGCCAGAAACTCGTCGAAGAGATGAAGCGGCGCGGCGTCCGGCCGTACCTCGTGATCGATGAGGGCGGCGCGATCGTCGAGGAGCCGATCGGCGGCGTGAAGGGCCATTACGCGATGATCGGCGTGCTCGAGAAGGGCATGGGCAACCTCCGCATCTCCGCGCGTTCGAACGGCGGCCATTCGAGCATGCCGAAAAAGAATTCGCCGATCGCGCGGCTTGCGTCGTTCGTGCGCGACGTCGAAAAGCACGACCCGATGATCGTGGAGTTCGAGCCCGAAGTCGCCGCGATGTTCAAAACGCTCGCGCCGTACGGGCCGTTCGCGTACCGCCTGCTCTTCGGCAACCTGTGGCTGTTCAAGCCGCTCCTCAAGAAGCTGATGCCGTCGATCTCACCCGCGGCCGCGGCGCTCCTCCGCACGACCGTCGCGTTCACGATGCAGTCCGGCTCCGACGCCGTCAACGTCATGCCCCAGGAGGCGACCGTAACGATCAACCTGCGCTACATCCCCCACCAGGACAGGGAGGCGAGCAACGCGGCGATCCGCGCGATCGCGGAAAAGCACGGCCTCGAGATGACCGACCTCGGCGGCCACAGCGCCTATCCGCCCGTCTCGATCACGAGCGACGCCTACCATCTCGTCGAGCGCGTCGCGGGCGAGGTCTTCCCGGGCCTCCCGACGTGCCCGTACATCATGACCGGCGGCACGGACGCGGCGTATTACCAGGCGATCTGCGACGCGTGCATCCGCTTCTCGCCCGTCGTCTTCGGACCGGACCAGATGAAGGGCATGCACGGCCTCAACGAGAACATCGATACGTTCAGCCTCCCCGGCGCGGTCGATTTCTACAAAGCGGTCATTCGCGCGAACAAATAACGCGTATCGGATTGACAGGAATTTAACGGTATCGTATAATTATTAACAATCGTTGAACTGTTATTCATTTCAACGCCACATCACACAAAAAAGGAGAAACCGCATGTATCGAATCGTCACGAAAAAGGCTTTGACGCCGACGCTCGTGCTGCTCGAGATCGAGGCGCCGATGATCGCGAAGAAGGCCGAACCGGGCCAGTTCATCATCCTGCGCGTCGACGAGGAGGGCGAACGGATCCCCATCACGATCCACGACTTCAACCGTGAGAAAGGCACCGTCTCGATCATCTTCCAGATCGTCGGCGCGACGACGGAAAAACTCAACCGGAAAAACGAAGGCGACTTCATTCAGGACTTCGTCGGACCGCTCGGCAACGCGACCGAGCTTCCGGGCGCGAAGAAGGTCGCCGTCGTCGGCGGCGGCGTCGGAACGGCGATCGCGTTCCCCGTCGCGAAGAAACTCCACGAAAGCGGCGTCACCGTCGACCTGATCGTCGGCTTCCGCAACAAGGACGTCGTCGTGCTCGAGGACGAGTTCCGCAAGGCCTGCACGAATTTCTACGTCGGAACGGACGACGGCTCGTACGTCCGGAAGGC
>JAEEUO010000264.1 GCA_016286935.1 Bacillota bacterium
CGGATGTATCCGTTCCTGATGGACGGCGATGTGCTCGTGACATACAAGCTTGACCGCTACCGCGTCGGCGATTGCGTCGTCTACGAGGAGCCCGGGACCGGCGAGACCCGGATCTCCCGCATCTCCGCGATCGGCCCCTGCATGATCTCCGTCACGGACAACGGCAACTTCCTCGTCGATACATATTCCCCGTCCGAGGCCGTCTTCTATCCGACGAAGCCGCTGGAAGACTCAGAGATCGCGTACCCCTACCGGTTGTCGTCCGACGCCGTCTTTCTCCTCGACGACTACCGGACGATCGGGAAGGACAGCCGCCTCTTCGGCCAGGTCCTCCTCGCGGTCCTGAAGGGGAAGGTCGTCTACGTATTCCGCCGCCGCGGGATCTGACAAACGCTTATCGCCGGGACTCCGGTCCCGGATAAGAAACTATAAAACTTCATTCGTTATCCAGGCAAGAAAGGAAAACAACAATGAAACACTCCAAGACGATCATCGTCGTGCTTCTCGCGCTGCTGATGATGCTCCTGTCGGCGATCCCGGTCCAGGCGGCTTCCGTCTACACGCCCGTTTCTCCGACGACCGCTCTGACCGTGACCCAGAAACTCCATGTCACGGGTACTCCCGCCGTCGTTCCGAACGTGACCTATACGTATACGGTCGCGGCTCCGCTCGCGGGACTCAATGTCGGCGGAAACGACCTCTTCTGCGCGGCCGACGTGACGGCGAACGCCGGCGGCTACTCGGTCGGCGATGCCGTCGGCACTGTGACGTTCTCGCCCGCCGACGCGCTTGTCGCCGGGTACGCCACGAAGACGTTCAACGTCGATCTCTCCGGCCTGACCTTCACCCAGCCCGGCGTCTTCTACCTGACCGTCACGAAGACCGCGACGGGCGCCGGCGCCACGGACGCGTCGAACAGCCACGGCACCCACTACATCTTCATCTCCGTCATCGACGACGCCGGAACGCTGAAGGTCGAAACGATCGCGATGCAGGAGAACGCCAACGGCACCGGCAAGATGTCCAACACCGTCACGGATCAGTACCCCGCCTCGAAGGACTCCCTTTCGATCGAGAAGACCGTCACCGGCCATATGGGCTCGAAGGACCGCTACTTCAAGTTCACCGTCCACATTGAAGGCCTCAGCGCGCTCGCCGGCGCCAAACTCACCGTGAGCGGCTCCGATACCGTCCACGCGACGTATGCGGCCGACGGGTTCTATTACGGCGAAAAGGCCGAGATCAACATCGCGACCGATCATCCCTTCGGAACGGATGCCGTCACCGTCGCCGCCGATGGTTCCGTCGACGCGGTCTTCTGGCTGAAGGACGGCGAGGCCGTCGGCATCGAAGGCCTTCTCGTCGGCGCGACCTACACGATCACCGAAGCCGCGGCGAATACGGACGGCTATACGACGAAATACTCGAAGAACGGCGGCGCGGAGCAGAACTACACGGCTACCGTGGCCGGCTCGATCAGCGCGACGGAAGCGTCCAACTTCGAGTTCATCAACAACCGCATCAACTCCGTCCCGACCGGCGTCGATCTCCAGACCGCCGCTCCGGTCTTCGGACTCCTCATCTCCGCCGGCCTCTTCGCGCTCCTGATGGTCGTGAAGCGCCGCAAGAACAGCGTTTCCTGCTGACTGCCTTTCTAAAACGAATCGAAATACAACGCGAACGGATGCCCCGCGGGGAGGTGAGAGCCTCCCTGCGGGGGTCCTCCGCGGTTTTCGGTCAGAAGACGGGAGAACGTACCGATGTCGAAAACGGTCAACTGGATCATACGAGCGCTCGATAAGCTCCTGAACGCTGCGATCGCGATCACGGCGGTCCTGTTCCTGCTCATCAGCGCCTATTCGCTTCTTGACAACATGCGCCAGGTCCAGATCGCGCGCGACCCCTCGCTGTTCGTCTACAAGCCCGGCACCGACAATCTCCTCACCTCGGACAAGCGGATCTCCGACGCCCAGGTCGCCTGGATCACGCTGGAAGGGACGAACATCGACTTCCCGGTGATGCAGGCTTCCGACAACTACACCTATCTCAACCTCGACCCCTACGGGGAATTCAGCCTCTCCGGCTCGATCTTCCTCGACTTCGAAAACAGTTCCGATTTCTCGGACGACTACTCGATGGTCTACGGCCATCACATGACCGACGGCGCCATGTTCGGCACCCTCGATCTCTACCGTGACGAAGCGTACTTCAGCTCCCACCGGAAAGGGCGGCTGATCACCTCCGACACGATCTACGACCTCGACCTCATCGCCGTCTGCTCGGCCGACGGGACGGACTCCGTTCTGTTCGACCCGGCCCGCCAGACGGCTTCGACCATAACCGAGTACCTCGCGAACAACGCGATGTACCTCTACAGACCCGAAGAAGGGAAGCGCTTCGTGGCGCTCTC
>JAEEUO010000265.1 GCA_016286935.1 Bacillota bacterium
CGATCGGAATCCCCGCGGAGCGGATCACCCGCCTCGGCAAAGAGGACAACTTCTGGGAGCACGGCTCGGGTCCCTGCGGCCCCTGCTCCGAGATATACTTCGACCGCGGCGAGAAATACGGATGCGGGAAACCCGACTGCCGTCCCGGCTGCGACTGCGACCGTTTCATGGAAGTATGGAACAACGTTTTCACGCAGTTCAACAGCGACGGAGCCGGCAACTACACCGAGCTCGCCAAGAAGAACATCGATACCGGAATGGGTCTCGAGCGTCTCGCCTGCGTTATGCAGGGCGTCGACAATATGTTCGAGATCGACTCGATCAGAAAGATCCTCGACCACGTCGTCGCGCTCTCCGGAAAGAAGTACGGTGAAGAGCACAAATTCGACGTGTCGATCCGCGTCATCACCGACCATATCAGAGGGACCGTTTTCCTCATCTCCGACGGCGTCAGCCCGTCCAACGAGGGCAGGGGATACGTTCTGCGCCGCCTTATGCGCCGCGCGATCGCGCACGGCAAACTGCTCGGCATCGACAAGCCGTTCCTCACGGAACTCGCCGACACGGTCATCGCCGAGAACGGCGCGGGTTATCCCGAACTCATCGAAAAACAGTCGTTCATCAAGAAGGTCATCTCCGTCGAGGAGGAGAGGTTCAACTCCACGATCGACGCGGGTCTCTCGAAACTCTCGAGCATCATCGCCGACGTTAAGGCGAAGGGCGGCGATACCGTCCCCGGAGAGGACGCTTTCCGCCTTTACGACACGTTCGGCTTCCCGCTCGACATGACGGTCGACGGCGCGAAGGACGCCGGCCTTTCGGTGGACGCGGACAGGTTCCGCGAACTGATGAAAGAACAGAAAGAGCGCGCACGCGCGGCACGCGGAAACATCTCGGGATGGTCCGCCGCCTCGATGACCGCGCTCGAGGGAATAGGTAAGACCGAATTCACCGGCTACGGCGAATACGAGACGGAGGCGAAAGTCGCCGCTCTCATCACCGACGACGAAGCCGTAAGTTCCGTCACCGAGGGAACTTGCACCGTCATCCTCGACCGCTCGCCCTTCTACGGCGAGATGGGCGGTCAGGTCGGCGACCGCGGCGTGATCACAGCGCCCTCCTGCCGTCTCACCGTCAACGACACGAAGATCAGGGACGGCGTGATCCTTCACCTCTGCACGCTCGACGAGGGCGTTCTCAAGGCCGGCGATACCGTCAAGGCGAAGATCGACGGCGATCTGCGCGACGCGATAAAGAGAAATCACTCCTCGTGCCATCTGCTTCAGGCGGCTCTCCGCCGCGTTCTCGGCGACCACGTCGCTCAGGCGGGCTCGTACGTCGACGGCGACAGGGTCAGGTTCGACTTCTCACACTTTGCCGCCATGACGTCCGAAGAGATCGAAAAGACGGAAGCGCTCGTCAACGGCGCGATCCTGTCGGGTCTTCCGGTCACGACGACCGAGTGCTCGGTCGACGAGGCGAAGAAGATGGGCGCGACGGCGCTCTTCGGTGAAAAATACGGCGACGTGGTCCGCGTCGTCAGTATGGGCGACTTCTCGTCCGAGCTCTGCGGCGGCACGCACGTCGACAACACGGCGCGCGTCGGACTTTTCCGCATCGTATCGGAATCGTCCGTAGCCGCGGGCGTCCGCAGGATAGAGGGCGTCACCGGATTCGGCGTTCTCGCGCTTATGAAGGAGCGCGAGGACCTCATCAAGGAATCCGCGGCGGCTCTCAAGGTCAACAATCCCGCCGACATCCCGGGCAGAGCGGTCTCGCTCCTGCACGAGCTGTCCGAGACGCGCCGCGAGGCGGAAGTCCTCTCGGCGAAACTCGCGGGCGGCAAGGCCGACGGTCTGCTCGGCTCCGCCGTTCCCGTCGGAGCGGTGAAACTGATCACCGCAGATCTCGGCGGCGAGAAGATGGACGCTGTCCGTTCGCTCGGCGACACGCTGCGCGACAAGGACCCGAAGATCGTCGCTGTCTTTGCGATCCATTCTGACGGCAAACTGAACTTCACCGCGGTCTGCGGAGCGGACGCCGTCGCGGCGGGAGCCCACGCGGGCAACCTGCTGCGCGAGGTCTCCGCGATAACCGGAGGCAGAGGCGGCGGAAGACCGGACAGCGCGGCTTCCGGCGGACAGGATATTTCCAAGATCGGCGAGGCGCTCGCCGCCGCCGAGGGGATCCTGAAAGGTATGCTGAAATAATCGAAAACGGACCCGGCGGGAATGCGGGTCCGTTTTTTTTAGTTTCTCTTGACATTTTAATAAACGTGATATATAATTTAACAAGAATTAAATCCAAGTCGGAGAAACCGAATGCCGCAATCGTCTCTCGGATCGGGTTTTTACCGTTGTGCCGCACCGTGCGGTTTGATTTGACGAAGA
>JAEEUO010000266.1 GCA_016286935.1 Bacillota bacterium
GCTGCATCAATAAGCTGTCAACTGCATTTGATTGTGTCATTGCGAGGGCGAAGCCCGTGGCAATCCGTTCCCCTGTCCGAAGGAGCAGAACAAGGAAAAAGCCTATGAAGACATCAAACACTCGCATCGGCACATGGATCGCCGCCGTGCTCGTCCTGTGCGCCGCGCTCACCGCCTGCTCCCGCCCGAAGCACGCCCCGGCAGAGCTGCGCCCGGTCCCCGAGGAGCTTCTCCCGAAGTCGGCGGAAATCAACGAGATCTACTTCGGCGAGGGCCTCCCGACCACCCGGGACGTCGACGTCGTGCGCGCGTTCTACGAGACCTTCGACACCGATATCCAGTCGATCAGCTATACCCCGGTCGACCCGGCCTGCGGCTACGAGACGATCGACGACATCAAAGCGGCGACGCTCGCGGTGTTCACGCCGGACTACGCCGAATTCCTCTTCGACCGCGCGTTCAACGGCATCTCGGACCTCTTCGACGAGGGGCTCGAGACGGAGCACCGGACGACGGCGGTGTACGCGATGTATCTCGAGGAAAACGGCTATCTCACGAAGCGCGTGAACCTCGCCGAGGACGCGATCCCGCTCGGCCGCACGTACGATCTCGATTCCCTCACGGTGCTCCGCGAGAACGAGACCGGCGTGGAGGTAAAGCTCGCGTCCTTCCTCGACAGGCAGCCGTCGGTGGAGGTGAAGATGTGGCTCGTCGAGACGGCGGACGGCTGGCGGCTGGATTCGCCGACGTACTGACGAACGAAAAGAATCCAAGATCCGGGGGGATCTTGGATTCTTTTACGCAAAGGGTGGGATTCTGAACCCTGTGTCAGCCTGACGGCTGACCGTCGAGTTTCCGCCCGTTTGAGTTCCGGTTCGCTGCGTTCCGCTCGCGGAAACTCAACGCGGTTTCTCACCCATCCTCTGATACAAAAAACCCGAGGATCGGTTGATCCTCGGATTTTTTACGCAAAGGGTGGGATTCGAACCCACGGTCGGTTATTAGCCGAACACACGATTTCCAGTCGTGCGCCTTAGACCAGCTCAGCCATCTTTCCCTGCCTGCCCGTCTACGGTACGTATTCGGTTTTCGGACCGGCGTTTCCATACCGATCCGATAACATTATACCACGATACGTCCGCAAAAGCAAGGATTTTTTTCGATTTCACGAAAAAACTTTCAGGCAGGGCGGGGGACAGGCGGTCAGCCGAGCACGACGTGCCCGGCCTCGGCGGCAGGATGGAAGATGGAGGACGCCTGCTCGTCCGTCAGGGTGATGCCGAACAGCTCGGCATAGTACGCCTTCGTCTCCGCGATGAGGTCGACGTCCTCAAAGAGATCCGGATACGCGTGCTTGGCGAGCCAGAGCAGCGTCAGCGGCGTATCGACGCCGGCCGTATAGCTGCGGTACATGCCGAGCGGCATCTTGTACACGGCGCCGCTCTTCACGGCGGCGACGGGAGACCAGTCGTAGGAGCCGATCGTGTTGTTTTTCAGATCGTCCGGCTGCGCCGTCGTGAAGTTCGTGATGAAGATGAGCGACGGATCCCACGCGTAGACCTGCTCCATATTGACGGGAGCGGCCTTCTTGTTCGTCAGCTCGCCGCCGACGTTGACGGCGCCGATCGCTTCCGCCCACCACTGACCGAAGAAATTGTGTCCGGAGGTCATGAGCGTCGTGTCGCTGTACTGGAAGAGGAAGAAGACGCGCTGCTTCTCCTCGTACTTCAGCCCGGAGACGCGCTCCGTCACGCGCGCAAGCACCTGCTCGGAGTACGACTGCACCTTCTCCGCGCGGCCGTTGACCGAGAAGACCTGATCGAGGAGGAGCACCCACTGATGGAGCGTCTCGATGGCGTTATACTCCCATTTGTCGGCGGAAATGGCGATGGCGGCGAGACCGGCGCCCCGGAGCTGCTCGCCGAGGGCGACGGAATCGGAGGAATAGATGACGACGTCCGGTTCGAGCTTGAGCAGCTCCTCCAGATTCACCTCCGAACCGTTCAGAAAATCCGTCTTCGCGTTCAGGATCTCCGGATACAGCTCGCCGAGCAGGCCGTTCTTGGCGGCCGCCATGCTGGCGGCAGGCATCCCGACGATCATGTCGGCGGAATCGAAGAGGACGGCGATGACGGACGGGAGCGGGAAGATGTCGGCGACGACGACGCGGCGGACGGTGTTCGGCACCTCGACGGCGTTGTCGTTGTGATCGACGACGGTATGCGTTCCGTTCGGATCGACCTTCTTCTCCCCGCAGGAGGCGAGAACGGCGAGCGATCCGAGAAGGAGGAGGGCGGCGATGAGAAGAGAGAGAATTCTGCGCGATTTCATGGCGTAGTCCTTTCTTTTGTGGAAAAATGGTAGAATATTCATACCCCCGCG
>JAEEUO010000267.1 GCA_016286935.1 Bacillota bacterium
CTTTTCGTCCACCGTAAAGTCGACGTCCGGGGTGAGCGTCCTGACGAAGCGGTCCGCGACGTCGTACATCTCGTCGGCCTTGCCGCCCATGCCGGAGATGATGAGCGGCGTACGGGCTTCGTCGATCAGGATCGAGTCGACCTCGTCGACGATCGCGTAGTTCAGCTCGCGCTGGATCAGCTGCTCCTTGCGGACGGCCATGTTGTCGCGCAGGTAGTCGAAGCCGAACTCGTTGTTCGTGCCGTACGTCACGTCGGCCATGTACGCTTCGTGGCGCTCGGGCCCGATCACGTTGTGCGTCACGACGGCGCACGTCATGCCGAGGAATTCGAAGATCCGCCCCATCCAGTCGCGGTCGCGCTGGGCGAGGTAGTCGTTGACGGTGACGATGTGGACGCCGCGGCCGTCAAGCGCGTTCAGGTACGCGGCGATCGGCGCGACGAGCGTCTTGCCTTCGCCCGTCTTCATCTCGGCGATGTTGCCGCCGTGGAGGACGTAGGCGCCGATGATCTGGACGCGGAACGGCTTCATGCCGACGACGCGCCACGCGGCCTCGCGGGCCGTCGCGAACGCCTCCACGAGGAGGTCGTCGAGCGTTTCGCCGTTCGCGAGCCGTTCGCGGAATTCGTCCGTCTTCGCGCGCAGCGCGTCGTCGGACAGGGCGCCGTATTCGGCCTCGAGCGCGAGGACGGCGTCGGCCGCCTTCTCCGCTTTTTTGATCTCACGGTCCGACGAATCGCCGAACAGTATTTCTAAAAAACCCATGTGTGTTCCAGTTCCTTTCCCGGTCAGGGATCGTTTCGGGGGCGTGCGGCGCGGAGCCGCGGAGGATCATTCCGTCACGAATTCGCTGTAGATCGCGCGGATGGCGTCCTTGTAGTCGTTGTTGTCGACGCCGACGATGATGTTCATCTCGGAGGAGCCCTGGTCGATCATGCGGATGTTGATGCCGGCCTTCGCGAGCGCGCCGAAGAGCTTCGCGGACGTACCCGGACGGGAGGACATCCCGCGGCCGACGGTGGCGATCAGCGCGATGTCTTCGTGTACCTCGATCTTGTCCGGCTTGTATTTGCGTTCGATCTCCTCGACGATGTCCGAGAGGCAGTCCTCGACGTACTTTTTGTCGCAGACGATCGACAGCGTGTCGATGCCGGACGGAAGGTGTTCGATCGAGACGTTGTAGCTCTCGAAGACGGAGAGGATCCGGCGGATGAAGCCGACCTCGTTGTTCATCGTGTTCTTCGCGATCGAGATCGTGACGAAGTCCTTCTTGCCGGAGATGCCGGTGATGATCTTGTCGGACGGGCCGGAAACCTCGGCGACGATCGTCGTGCCGGGATTGTCGGGCTCGTTCGTGTTGCGGATGTTGATCGGAATGTCGGCGGCGCGGGCGGGGAAGATCGCGTCCTCGTGGAGGACGGACGCGCCCATGTACGAAAGCTCGCGGAGTTCGCTGTAGGTGATGCGGTCGATCGGCTTCGGGTTCTTCACGATGCGCGGGTCGGCCATCAGGAAGCCGGAGACGTCGGTCCAGTTCTCGTAGACGTCCGCGTTCACGGCGCGCGCGACGATGGCGCCGGTGATGTCGGAGCCGCCGCGGCTGAAGGTGTGGATCTCGCCGTTCGGGAGCGTTCCGTAGAAGCCCGGGATCACGGCGCGGTCGTGTTTCGCGAGCTCGGCCGCGAGCTTTTCGTTCGTTTCGTCCTCAAGGAAGCGGCCCTTCGCGTCGAAGCAGACGAGGCCCGCCGCGTCGACGAAATCGTAGCCGAGGAACGCCGCGAACACGCGCGCGAGCAGGTATTCGCCGCGGCTCGCGATGAAGTCCTTCGAGCCGCCGCTGACGAGCTTCTTGTAGATGGCGTCGAGTTCATCCTTCATATCGCAGTCGACGCCGAGGTTGACCTCGATCGCCTTGTAGCGGTCTCCGATGACCTGGAAGACCTGCTCGCAGCCGATGTTGTTCTCGAGCTGGGCCTTGCAGAGATAGAGGAGGTCGGTGACTTTGTTGTCGCCGTCGTAGCGCTTTCCGGGCGCGGACACGACGACGTAGCGGCGCGCGGGATCGGCGTCGATGATGGCCTTGACCTTCGTGAGCTGGATGGCGTCGGCGACGGAGCTTCCGCCGAATTTGACGACTTTTACTTCAGACATTTTTTCGCTTCCTCTTTCAGCTGTTCAACTTTATCGGTCTTCTCCCAGGGGAGATCGAGTTCGGGGCGGCCGAAGTGGCCGTAGGCGGCGACCTTGCGGTAGATCGGCCGCTTCAGATCGAGGTTCCGGATGATCGCGGCGGGGCGGAAATCGAAGACCTTGCGCACGGCGGCCTCGATCTGCGCGTCAGGCACGGTCCCGGTGCCGAAGGTCTCCACCTGCACGGAG
>JAEEUO010000268.1 GCA_016286935.1 Bacillota bacterium
GGAATGGCGCAATGACAAGGTGTGCATTGCCAGAAAGACGGTCGGAAAGATAGAATAAAACCGTACCATTTGTTTCTTTACGTTGTCTGGAGGAACCTATGAAAACAGTCAAAATCGGCGGAGGACAGGGCTTCTGGGGCGACAGCCCCGACGCCGCGATCCACATGATCCGCCACGCTGACCTCGATTATATGGCGTGCGACTATCTGGCCGAACTCACGCTGTCGATCATGGCGCGTCAGCGCCTGAAAAACCCGGCGGCCGGTTACGCGCGCGACTTCATCGGGCTGATGAAGGAGATCATGGCCGACGCGAAACACAAGGGCGTGAAGATCGTCACGAACGCGGGCGGCATGAACATCGCGTCCTGCGTCGACCAGCTGAAGGCCGTCGCCGAAGAGAAGGGCCTCGGCGGCTACCGGATCGGCTACGTCACCGGCGACGATCTCACGGACAAGATCGACGATCTCATCGCGGCCGGCGTCGATTTCACGAACATCGACGGCGAGGTCGACGGGATCGCGGACTTTTCGGAGATCAGGGACAAGATCGTGAACGCGAACGTCTACTTCGGCCACGAGCCGACGCTCGCCTGCATCGAAGGCGGGGCGGACGTCACCGTGACGGGCCGCTCGACCGATTCGGCGCTGTTCCTCGCGCCGCTCCTCCATGAATTCGGATGGGCGAAGGACGACTGGGACAACCTCGCGCGCGGCATCATGGCCGGCCATCTCCTCGAGTGCGGCGGCCAGGGCGCCGGCGGCAACTACGACTACGGCTGGCGCGACGTTCCGCGGATGGACGAGCTCGGCTTCCCGATCGCGGAGCTCACGGACGATTCGTTCGTCATCACGAAAGCCCCGGACTGCGGCGGCCTGATCTGCGAGCAGAGCTGCAAGGAGCAGTTCCTCTACGAAGTCCACGACCCCGCGAACTACATCACTCCCGACGTCACCGTCGACATCAGCCGCGCGACGCTGACGCAGGCCGGCGACAACCGTGTCGCCGTCGGAAACGTCCACGGCAAACCGAAGCCCGACAAGCTCAAGCTCTCGATCGGCTACCACGCCGGGTATAAAGTCGCGGGCCTTCTGAGCTTCGCGTGGCCCGACGCGTACGAAAAGGCGCAGTACGCGGCGGATATCCTCATGAAGAAGCTCGCGCGTATGGGCGTAAAGCCGCGCGACGTGAACATCAGCTACATCGGCCTGAACGCGCTCCATCTCGGCGTCGCCGATATGGATCCGGAGCTGATCAAGCGGCTGAACGAGGTCGTTCTGCGCATCGCGATCCGCACCGATACGAAGGAGGAATGCGCGAAGCTGATCCCCGAGATCGCTCCGCTTCAGCTCAACGGCCCGCCGGGAGCGAGCTTCTTCGGCGGACGCTCCCACGTCCAGGAGGTCATCGGCCTCTGGCCGACGCTGATCCCGCGGGACTGCGTGAAACTCGAGCCCCATATCCTGACGGTGTAAGGAGGGAGAGACCATGGCGGAAATCTATCTGAACGAGATCGCCCACGGGCGGTCCGGCGACAAGGGCGACACGTCGAACGTCTGCGTGTTCGCGAAAAAGCCCGAATACTACGCGGTCATCGCGCGCGAGGTGACGCCCGAAAAGGTCAAGGCGTACTTCGGCGATATGGTCAAAGGGGACGTGACGCGCTACGACGTGCCGAGCCTCAACGGCTTCAACTTCGTGATGAAGCACGCCCTCGGCGGCGGCGCGACCCATTCCCTGCGCCTCGACAGCCTCGGAAAGTCGATGGGCTCGGCGTTCCTGCGCATGAAGATCGACTGCGAGCTTCCTGTGGAGGAGACGAAATGAACGGATATAAGGCATTGGAAGGACTGAAGGTCCTCGATTTCACAAAGGTCCTCGCGGGCCCGTCGAGCTGCGCGCTGCTCGCGGATTTCGGCGCGGACGTCATCAAGGTCGAGGTGCCCGTAAAGGGCGACGACTCACGGACGTACGGCCCGCTCGTGAACGGCGAGAGCGTCTACTACCAGAACGTCAACCGCGGAAAGCGCGGCATCACGCTCGATCTCAAGACCGAGAAGGGCCGCGAGATCTTCCTGAAGCTCGCGGAATGGGCCGACGTCTTCGTCGAGTCCAACCGCCCCGGCACGATGGACAAGCTCGGCCTCGGTTACGACGTATTAAGCAAGGTCAACCCGCGGCTGATCTACGGCTCGATCTCGGGCTTCGGCGCGACCGGCCCGTACGCGATGCGGCCCGGCTACGACATCATCGCCCAGGCGATGGGCGGCATGATGAGCGTGACCGGCCAGCTCGGCGATCCGCCGACGCGGAGCGGAAACGCTCTCGGCGACGTGCTTGCCGGAATGAACATGGTCATCGG